>JAILSA010000171.1 GCA_024697885.1 Eubacterium sp.
TAGGATTAGATAAGATAGATGAGTCAGTATCACTATAATCAGTATTATTAATATCAGTATTATTAGGGTTCGATTTTCGAACCTCTCGTGTTTCGATTTTCGAATTTCTCGTGGTTCGATTTTCGAATTTCTCGTGGTTCGATATTCGAATTTCTCGTGGTTCGATTTTCGAATTTCTCGTGGTTCGATTTTCGAATTTCTCGTGGTTCGATTTTCGAACCACTGACGTATTTACGGTACTTTCAACTGTTTTATCTGCATACTCGTCTTCAACAGTTTCTTTAGTTGATGCATTATTCTTTTTCTTCTCCCGACGCTTCTTTACTTTCATCACCATTTCTTTAGGCAGCTCATTTCCATCATCAACCAAAGTTGCAAAATTCTTAACATAAATAATATCCGGTTTAGAAAAACCTTGTTTTCTTCTCTCAATCAATCCATAATTATCAAGTTCTTTTAGCAGCTTTGTGCATTTCTCTGAAGCTACGCACAAGTCAACCATGATTTCATCCTTGGTATAAATGATATAAACTCTATTTTCATCGTCAAACCATTGGTTTTTCATTGACAAGCTCATACGATCTAGGAGCAGTCCAAAAAGCATTTTTGCATCATTTGACATTTTTTCAAATCTTCCATCTTTTATCAAAATTTTAGGTATTCTAATGAATGAAAACAATTCTGCTTGCATCCCGTAAAAGTAGTCCAAATTTAAACCTTCCATCACTTCTCCTCGCTTTCTGGCAAACTATTATTCAAGATACAATCTTTCTTGGACACGCTTTGGCGATAGCAGCCATTTTCTATGCAAGCAATAAGCCATCCTGTCACATTGGAGACCTCCTCACTTGTTTCATCCAAACGCTGCACAGCCTCTTTGACAATCTCTTGATTTAGTCCGGCGTAGATCAAAATAGTCTTGATGTCTTTTTTTGTGATGCCTGGATAGTTTTTGAAATAATCGCTGACCGCATATGCCATAAAGTCTACTGCTAGATTATTGAAGAGCGCAGAGAATAAATCTGAATTGCTAGGCTTAATTTCCTCGCTTGAAATCATTCGGTCTAGCAGAACCTCTGGATTGTTTTCTATGACATCTATATCATTGTCATTTTCCTCTTTTGTAATGAAAAACGTGATATATCTAATTTTATTTCTTTTCTTCACAGAGTAGGTAAAGGTGATGTCTGTATTTTCGTTAATATTGGTCTGCGCTCGGTCAATGCAATATCGCTTAAAGTCACAAAACTGGCTTTTGTATTTTTGAGTCTCAATTTGACTGACGATATTTTCCACCCTCCTTACAAACTCTTCTTTGTAAGTTACTTCCTCACTTTGCAACCAAGCTAATTCTGGGTGTTCTTCAATATTGACTAGGCCTAATTTTAAACGCAGTATACTCTCGGAAATTTCTAGCGTAAAGACATTTCCTGTATCTACCCGGTTACGGTGGAGGCACTCTTTTCGTAAAATCTCATATAATCTCATGGAATATGGATTCTCAAAATCCATGGCAATAGACTTTTTGATTTTTGTATAACCTAAGTTTGTTGTTAATAAGAAATCTTTCAAACTGGGATTGAACTGCAAGATTAGTGTGCCAGCTTTTCCACCATAATCATTGGAATGGTCCGTATCTTTGTTCGCACGATTGATGTAGAACGTATCAGTAATTAGTTTATAGTATCGAATATTCTTCTCTGTAAGACTTTGAAATCCTATTCTGAGGTCTAACATGGCTACGCAATTTTCCTGGAGCGTCTCGTAAATGCTTCCACCTTTATAGCCAAGCGTCCTGATTAGTTCAGCCATATCAAATTTTACCCAAGGGCTAGTCTCCTTTCCGTGGGCGTTTTTGGTTGCGTATTCGCCATTCTGGATTTTAAGAAGAGCTAGATACAATACTTTTTGTTGAACCAGATTTATCTTGTAGATTCCATCTACAAAAAAAATGGGCTTCCTCAATATGGTATCTTCTGTATTCCTGTCTCTTTCTAAGTCTCTTTCTAATGCTATTTCTTTCTTTGCCAAAAGTATTCCTCCTTAACGGTTTTTCTTCTAGTGTACGCTATTAGGGACTAAAAGTAAATAAGAAAATTGGAAGAAATGTAAAAAAGTATCAAAAGAAACGGAAGTAATAGAATGAAAAACGAAAAATAGGAAAGGCTTCCTGTAGCATTCTGACTTTTCGGAGGAAGTAGAGGATATAAAAAACTGCTGCCTTATGGGAAATAGACATGACGTGATCCTGCGCCTATCATAGCGTGAGCGCCTCGTTCTCGACACCTCCGTCTTCGCACCGTTATCGGGATGCGAACCTAAACGGGGGAAACGGGCTGCTGCCGCAACAACACTTGCTTTCATCCATTCGTCTACGAACAAAAGCGGACACCATGGTTGACCTACGATTTTGCGCAACCATAGATGCAACTCGCAGCTTCTTCCCGTGTAGCCTGGCCGTGTGCGCCCAGGCTACACGGGTCAGCTACGAAACGAAAAACGCTTTTGTCTCGGTTTGTGCCGTCAGCGTGTTTTCGAGGGCGGGGCCTCCGTAAGCGCACCGGGAACGCTGGAGGGTAACAACAAGTATTCGTAAACGAGGATGCGCCTTCGCTTCGTGACGAGTTCTGTCTTTGGTTATTGCTGAAACGCAGCATAAGCAACCAAAGACCAAGGGATAGGGGAAAACCCGAGCGTGCCAAAATGCCATTCAAAATCGTAATGGCATTTTGGCACGCTAAAACTGGACCAGACGACACGCAACGCTGGCCCACGACATTCGTGGACATTACGAGGGCGTTGTTAGAGCGACACCTTGAGAACGATATGGTGGTGGCAAAAAAGAAGAATAATGGTCTACCCAAAATTGCGCTTCACGCTCTTTTGGCCAACGCCCATTCTTTTCTTTTTCTGCCATATGTTCGTGTGGTTCGTGAGAAGGCGAATATCTCCCGGAAGATTTGTGCCGAAAGCACAAACGCCTCCGGGGCGAGAACGATGGGTGCGTGTTTGGAGTTCTTATGCTCTTTATGTGGCATTACACCCCAATTTTCCATGATAGCAGAACATTACACCCCAATTTTCGGCATTAAATAACAGATTACACCCCAATTTTCTGATGTTGAGTGATGGATTACACCCCAATTTTCCATGATAATAGAATATTACACCCCAAAATTCGGTATTAAATAATGGATTACACCCCAAAATTCCTTGATTTGTAATAGATTACACCCCAAAATTCCATGATTTATACAGATTACACCCCAATATTGCGTATTTTAACGCTTGTATTAGAAGAAATCGAATACGCATGAAGGCGTATATACTAGAACGAAGACGGAAGAAACACGAAAAAGTACGAAAAACAGCCATTTTACGATATTTACAAGTGTGGTAATTTTTCGGACAAGTGTGGTAATAGCGAAGTGTGCTACTTTTTTCGGAGAAGTGTACCACAAAAGTCAGCGAAATGCGAAAATTGTACGAAAAATCGTAGCATACGCATCCCGCAAAGCCTTTATCGCAATGTCGGAGAGGGACTGAAAAAAAACAGTAATAAAGAGAAACGGAGAAGCGGACACCCAGTGCTAGACGCACTTCGAGCTGCGCTGCCTAGCGGCGCCATTCCATGGCTCGTAGGCAGTACGTAT
This sequence comes from Eubacterium sp., assembly GCA_024697885.1. GTDB lineage: Bacteria > Bacillota > Clostridia > Lachnospirales > Lachnospiraceae > Eubacterium_F. Next base: position 3,654 of record JAILSA010000171.1, read on the forward strand.
ACGCAAGAAAGAGTATAAGCAAAGAAATACAAAGTCTATACCAACTAGACTTTGTAATGTGGTTTTTGCAAAGTATATACTTTCTTCCATTTTTTTGAACATTAAAAAAGATACTTTTACATGATTTAATCAAGTAAAATGAAAAGAGGTGTATGCTTATGA
>JAILSA010000283.1 GCA_024697885.1 Eubacterium sp.
GGGAAATATCCTACACAGAAAATGGCATTACCAAGAAAGTCTACCAAAAAATATATGTCTATGTGGAAGATGAAGACGACACCGACGACACCTACATCGACGACTTCGAGGGCACTTACGAGTACGAGCCTCAAAGCGCTGATTTCCCAGATGATGACGATCAGACCTGCAATATTTTACTTTCCTCTAGTAGTTCCACCGTCACCAAACCTGGCCCTGTCAACTTCAAAAGGGCGAAGATCAAGGCTAAGCGCAAGTTGGTGGTTCAGTGGTATAAGGTATCTGGAGCTAAGGGATATCAGCTGCAGTATTCCACCAAAAAGTCTTTTAAAAAGAAAAAAACAAAGAGTAAATTTACTAAGAAGACCTCTTTTAAAACAAAGAAGTTAAAAAGGAAAAAGAAGTATTTTGTCCGCATTCGTGCTTACAAAATGAAAAATGGTAAAAAACTTTACGGCGCCTGGAGTGCGGTGCTTAAGGTAAAGATTAAGTGATTCAGATCGAATTAGAGCTAAAGGAGGAGCCTATGAGCCAACTGGTTTTGCTTAGGGGATCCTGCGCAGATCAAATAGTGGATGCTGTGGTGAACGCTGCCAATGCTAATTTGTGGGCTGGTGGCGGAATCTGCGGTGTGATTTTTAACAAGGCGGGCAGGGAGGAGTTGACGGCTGCCTGTCAGGAGCACAAGTTGCCCTTGAAGGATGGGGATGCCGTCCTGACACCGGCTTTTAAGATGACAAATGCAAAGGCCATTATTCATGCGGTGGGGCCTAATTTTGCAGTGACACCTACTGCCTTTCAGGAACTTTTTTGCGCTTATTATAATTCCCTTTTGTGCCTTATGGAGCATGGGTATCACAGCATTTCCTTTCCCCTTATAAGCGCAGGAATCTTTGGGGGAAGCCTAGAAAATCCTGTTGCAGAGTCTACGAAACAGTGTGTGAGGGCTTACGAAAAATTTGTCTCAGATTATCCGGAGTATTTGATTGATGTGAAACTCTGTGCATTTACACAGAGGGAGATGGAAGAGGCCAGCATTTCAAAGGGGTGCTTCTATGAGTAGAATGTTCTTATGAGTTTGTCCGGCCTCGGGAGGAAAAAAGGACATAGGACTAGTACTTTCCATGGAGAGTTATCAAATTGCAAGGAGGACCCTATCTTGAATCGAACTGATCTACAAGAATTCATTATTAACCAGTACTCTGCGGAACCAGAGCATCTCTGGGCCAAATTTCCGGACTATGAGGTCTACCGACACGTTAGCAACCGCAAGTGGTTTGCTTTGATTGCCAGCGTCTCCCGGGACAAACTTGGCCTAGAGGGGGAGGAATTATTGGACATTGTCAATTTTAAATGTGACCCAATACTCATAGATTCCCTTCAAAATGAGCCAGGATTTTTCCCCGCCTATCATATGAATAAATCCACCTGGATTTCCGTAGCTTTGGATGGCAGCGTATCTGATGAAAAAATAAAAATGCTATTAGATTTGAGCTTCGAAATGACGATACAATAAAGAGGATGATTGTTCATGTATCACAAGGAGGTGGATACGATGAAAGTGGGAGAAGCAAGGAAGCTATACAGCAGTCAAATCCGGTCCTACAACATGGAGAAGTTTAAGCTTGGCAAGGAAAAAACGGCCCTGGAGGAAAAAATAAAAAAGACCGAGAATGGTCAAATTATTTATGCCAATGAGGCCGCCACCCTAGAGCTTACCTACAATGCTGTGGCTGAGAAGCAGAAGGAATATCAGGATTACATGAGTCAGCTGATGGAGCAGTGGCAGGGGAAGTTTGACCAAGTGGCTGCCAAGGAAAATGCTGAGGCGGAGAAGGAGTATTTTGAGGATGTGGGAAAAATACTCACGGTGGCACGGAGAATGATGCAGGGACACACGGTGCCAGGCTCTGATGAGAAGAAGTTGATGGAGTACGATGACGATCTCTATAAGATGGCCAAGAATGCTCAGATGATGGCGCAAATTCGGGAGAAGAAAAAATACGAATCCCTCTGGGAAGACGAGGAAGAAAGGCAGAGAGAGGATGCTATGGAGGCAGCCGATGGTCAGGAGGCTTTTGCATCTGGGCCAGAAGTTGTCAATGTGCAGGATACGGTGGCTGCAGCTCAGGCATCAGCTGATGTCGGTCAGGTTGCAGACGAGCAGGAATAGAATTAGGGGCCACCTCATTGAGGTGACCCTTTTTTGAGCCTATTTTCCATTTAAGATTTCACGTGGTATAATACAATTACTTGATTACATTTTAGCAGCAGGAGGATTTTATGACATCTAAATTTGATAACGGGAGACATGGAGAAAATCCGGACGAAAACATGAAATTTCTGGAAGATAAAAAGAAGAAAAAACTGCCTTTAAAGGTAAAGTTGGTTTTGGGATTAATAGTTTTTGCGGTCCTGGGAATTGCCGCCTTCTACATATATGATTCCTTTTTTAAAGATGAACACATTACCGTCATGTCCACTTCAGAACTGGCAGAAATGAGAGAAATTAGCCAAATGAGTCTGGCCCAGATGCCATACAACGGCGTAGCTACTGTGTTTGACAAGGAAGATATTTCTGAGGTGGCCTATTATGTGAAATACCAGGCCACAGTGAAGGCCTCTGTCGATATAGAGGGGATAGAACCTGTTCTTGATGAGGTGAATAAAAAGATTATTGTCAAGGTTCCCCATACTTCCATTTCGGAGGATGATATCATACTGAATACGGGACAGGAAAAGTATATGTTTGTGAATGATGATTACGATGAGGCGGGTATTTCAGCAACTGCAAGAAAGGCCTGCATGAATGATATCCTATCCGAGGCAAGGACCTGTGACGCCATTGTTAGGACTGCGGATACTAATCTGGAAAACTTTATCCTAGGTTACATGAAGAGTTTTTCCACGATAAAGGGAGAACCCTACGAGGTAGTGGTAGAATTTAAGGAGGACGAGACCCGTGAAAAATAAAAAAGTAAGTATAGTAGTGGTGGTCTTTGTAGTGCTTGCCATGTCGGTGGCAGGATATTTTCTCCTGAAGCCTGAGAAGGTTGTGGAGGAGGAAGAATTGTCCTTATCCAGCATCAAAAACATTACGGAACTTGCCACCTACGAGTGTGTCTACCATAATACAGCAGAGTACGATGATAAGGGAGATTATTTTTGGGAAGGAGATTCTAGACTCTGGATTGAGTACAGTGGGACAGTGAAACTTGGAATTCGTGCCGACAAAATCGATATGAAAGTAGATGGAAACAAGGTCACCATTTCTCTGCCACAGGCTGAGGTTTTGGGCCAGGGAAGTATTGATAAGGATTCCCTGACTGAGGACTCCTACTTCTCCGAAAAAGGAAACATTTTCGCAAAGGACATGGACGCAGAGGTGGAGGCCAAGGCCCTTGCCAATGCCCAGAGCGAAATGGAAAAGGAGGCCAGGTCCGATACTGCCACCTTAAAAGCAGCGCGTGAGAGGGCCAAACTTTTAATAGAAAATCAAATAAAAAAAATTGGACAAGCTCAAGGCAAGGAATACAAAATTGAGTTTGTGGATGCTTAAGTACAGAAGTAAGAAATAGGGGATGGTGACATCGTATGTTTGGACGAAAAAAAGTAAAACCTGTTATCCCGTACGATTC
>JAILSA010000285.1 GCA_024697885.1 Eubacterium sp.
CTATCATCATAATTGTACTATGCTTTGACTTTTACCTCAAGCACGGAAATCGGTTGCATTGTGTTAAAAAATAGACTATAATTGTAGAAAACTGTTTTTTTAGAAAAAACAAGAGGGGAGGACCGTTTCGTGACGCCTCAGGAACTATTCACCAAGGAGCTCAAACTCTACGACCAGGGCAAGGACGAGCATACAACTTTTTACTACAACCTGCCTTACGTCAAGGATTATGATCTCTGCAACTGGCAGCCGCTTCGCATGTTCAGCGGGAACATCATAAAGCGCTACCAATATCAACTGGAACAGCCGGTGGTTATCGTCGCTGATCCGGATGAAGAGGCAAACAACGAGTTGCTTCGGCAAAAGGCTATCGCCGAGCGAGGCCTGATTGCAGACGAAGCCGTTGAAGAGGCCCCTCCTACCGACCAGGACCCTATCAATCAATTGTTCGAAGACCAGGAGGAAGCTCCTGCAGAAGAAACAGCGGAATTCACTGAAGGGATTATAGCCGAAGAAGTTGAACCAGAAGAATAAGAGCCTGTCTGACATGATCAAACAGGCTCCTTTTTTTTGTCTAATGGGGGGGAATGTTATTTTTGATAGAGATTTCTCTTGTCGATGATGCGGACTGCCTTGCCCTCGCTTCGCTCGATGGTCTTTGGTCGAACCAGCTTAACATCTGCCAGGATTCCCAACATACCCTTGAGGGCGGAAACTAATTCCTTCTCGTAGGCTGCGATTTCTCCCTTGCTGAGAGCCAGCTGATTTTCCTTCATCTCAATTCTGACCTCAATGGTATCGCTGTTGTTAATTCGGTCTACTACAATCTGGTAGTTTGGCGCGTATCCCTTGTTCAAAAGTACTGTCTCAATCTGAGATGGGAAGACGTTAACTCCCTTGACAATCATCATGTCATCGCTTCGTCCCAGTGGCTTGGACATTCTCACATGAGTTCTTCCACAGGAACATTTTTCCTCTGTCAAAACACAGATATCTCTGGTTCTGTAGCGAAGGAGTGGGAAGGCCTTCTTGGTGATACAGGTAAATACCAGCTCACCTTTTTCCCCGTATGGCAAAACCTCTCCCGTGTCCGGATTAATAATCTCCGGGATAAAATGGTCCTCGTTGATGTGCATTCCCTTCTGGGCCTCACACTCGAAGGAAACACCTGGTCCGGAAATCTCTGTCAGGCCGTAAATATCATAGGCCTTGATTCCCAACTTATCCTCGATGTCATGGCGCATCTCCTCGGTCCAGGCCTCAGCTCCAAAGATACCGGCCTTTAACTTGATCTGGTCTCTCATGCCGCGCTCGTTAATGCTCTCTGCCAAATAAGCGGCATAGGATGGTGTACAGCAAAGAATCGTTGCTTCCAAATCTCTCATAAACATAATCTGGCGGTCTGTGTTACCGGAAGACATTGGCAGGGTCAAGCATCCTACCTTGTGAGAGCCGCCGTTGAGGCCCGGGCCACCGGTAAAGAGGCCGTAGCCATAACAAACCTGACATACATCCTCATTGGTTCCCCCTGCTGCCATAATAGCTCTGGCACAGCAGTCCTCCCAAATATCTAAATCCTCCTGGGTGTAGAAGGATACCACGCGCTTACCTGTGGTACCGGAGGTGGACTGGATTCTCACACAGTCCTTCAGTGGTGTGGCCAAAAGTCCGTATGGATAACACTCTCTCAAATCATCTTTAGTCAAAAACGGAAGTTTGTGAAGGTCATCTGCTGACTTAATGTCATCTGGTGTCACTCCCTTCTCTTCCATTCGCTTTCTGTAAAATGGCATGTTGTCCCAAACATGCTTAACCTGCTTTACAAGTCTCTCATCCTGCCATTTCTTAATCTGTTCTCTTGATGCAGTCTCGATTTCTGCCTGAAAATAATTCCCCATGTTGTCATCTTCTCCATTCATATAAAAATTTCTGCTCCGGGCTTATCTAGCTGACATAACCCACAAGAAAAAGTATACCATATTCGGCCCTAGTTGGCAAAGTTTCTCTCTTACTTTTCCATTTGTTTTACTGCCGTTGGTCGGCTGACCTTGTAGTCCGTCACCTGCTTCTTCTTTGGAAAAACCATGCCCATCTTTTTGGCCTTTTTCAAAAGAGCCTGGTAGTCGATTCTCTCATCTCCTGCCTCCAGGTCGTATTCCTCTTTTTCCTCCTCAAGGACTTCCACCTGAGCCCTCAGACCTGCCACCCTCTTCTCCAAAAGATTTCTCTGGTTGTTGGTCCTCACCACATTAAAGCAGACCACAGTCATTACCAGGGCGATAAGCAAAATCCCAAAAAAGCAAATTCTTCTGTCCTTCTTTTTTTCCCGCTTCTCTACATCCACCACCTGGATCTTGTTTCTCTTGCAAACCACCTGAACTGCGCTGCTGCCAACCATATAGTCCATTACCTGCTTCATTCCCCTAGCTTCCTCCTGTCAAAATTCACTGAGGTCAAGACTCGCTCGCGAGTCTTGGTGTATGTAATTTATACACACGATTTACATCTATTATACATTATTTATGTGTGGTTTACAAGTATTTAGTGTGTATTTCTTTGCAAAAAAATAACGGTTTTTCGCCGTTTTCCCGTTTTACACAAATAAAAAAAAGCCTGGGCCAGTAATTCTACTGACTCAGGCCAAAAATTCTTCATTTTTTCTTTTTCTTATGTTTTCCCTCGAAACTCTCATCTAATTGCTCTAAGAGTTTTTTCTGGTCTCTGCTGAGAGATGTTGGCACCTCCACCACCAAATCTATAAAGTGGTCGCCTCGCATCTTCTTGTTGCGCAGGGATGGAACACCCTTGCCGCGAAGGCGAACTCTGGTTCCCGTCTGGGTTCCCGCCTTTACATTGTAGGCCACATCTCCATCAATGGTGTGAACTACGATATCGCCACCCAGGGCAGCCCTTGGGTAGGAAATTTTTACCACGGAGTAAATGTCATAGCCGTGGCGCTGGAACTCGGAGCTCTCCTTAACATATA
>JAILSA010000286.1 GCA_024697885.1 Eubacterium sp.
AGGCTTTCCGCAAGGTTTCCAAGGACGGTGTCATCACCATCGAAGAGAGCAAGAGCCGCGATACCAATATCGGGGTGGTAGAGGGTATGCAGTTTGACCGCGGATACCTGTCAGCTTACATGGCTACAAATATGGACAAAATGGAAGCTGAGCTGGACAACCCATATGTTCTGATTACAGACAAGAAGATTTCCAATATTCAGGAGATCCTTCCACTTTTGGAGCAGATTGTACAGTCCGGTTCTAAACTCCTTATTATTGCAGAGGATGTAGAAGGAGAGGCTCTCTCCACATTGGTAATTAATAAACTTCGCGGAACTTTCAGCGTAGTAGCTGTTAAGGCACCTGGCTACGGTGACCGCCGCAAGGAGATGCTCAAGGATATAGCTATTTTGACAGGCGGAGAGGTAATCTCTGAGGAACTTGGTCTTGAGCTCAAGGATACTACTATGGACCAGTTGGGACGCGCTAAATCCGTTAAGGTCAACAAGGAGACCACCACAATTGTGGACGGCGAGGGAAGCAAGGAGGAGATCCAGAGCAGAATCGCACAGATTAAGGCACAGATCGAAGAGACTACTTCAGATTTTGACCGGGAGAAATTGCAGGAGCGCCTGGCTAAGTTGGCAGGTGGAGTTGCTGTAGTTCGCGTAGGTGCTGCAACTGAGACAGAGATGCAGGAAGCTAAGCTTCGCATGGAGGATGCTTTGGCTGCCACAAGAGCTGCTGTAGAAGAGGGAATTATCTCCGGTGGTGGATCCGCTTACATCCACGCTTCTAAAGAGGTTGCCAAGTTAGTAGGACAGCTTGAGGGAGATGAAAAAACTGGTGCCAATGTAATTCTTAAGGCTCTTGAGGCTCCACTTCGCAGAATTGCAGAGAATGCCGGCTTGGAGGGCTCTGTCATTATTGACCGCGTTCGTTCCGGCCAGCCAGGATTTGGTTTCAACGCCTTGACAGAAGAGTATGTTAACATGGTAGAAAATGGAATCCTTGACCCAGCCAAGGTAACAAGATCTGCCCTTCAGAATGCTACTAGTGTGGCATCCACTCTGTTGACAACAGAATCTGTTGTTGCTAACATTAAGGAAGATATGCCAGCTATGCCAGCAGGCGGAGCAGGTGGAATGGGAATGATGTAATTCCTATATAAAAAGTCACAGTTAGGAGATTTTCATGGAACGTTCTTATACAGAGGCATTTGTAAAAATAAAAACCAGCATAGGAGTTTTCTTGATCAAGGCAGGAATTATCCTTTTGACCGCGTTTTTGCTTCTTCTGGCCTTTAATGGTTATCGCTATACCATGATTGCAGGAGTTGTTTTAGGAGCTCTTTTGATCTGGTACTGGCCTAGGTTTGTCAGGGAATGGGAGTATGTTTTTTGCGATGGAAAAATGGACTTTGCCCAGATTCGGGGCAAGGAAAGCCGCAAGGATATTATGAGCATTGAACTAGAGAGCGCGGATGTATGTGCGCCGATTGACCACCATGCCCTAGATGGCTACCGCCACCTTGAGGCCTTGGATTTCACTTCCCAAAAGGCAGGGACCAGGGTCTACGGAGTGGCCACCAGGTTGCCAAACCAGGAAAAAAAGGTTGTGATTAAGTTTGAGCCCAGTGATAAAATGATTGAGCTTATGAAGGCCAAATGTCCTAATATTGTGAAAGACTAAGTGTTGGAGAGGGAAGATTTTTCTTCCCTCTTTTTTGGATAATCCTAGTTGACAAGGATAGTTTTTTTAGATAGAATAATAAAAATACAAAAAACAATAGAAGAAAGAGAGGAAGATAAAAGATGGGAACAATTATTGGTGAAGGCATCACTTTTGATGACGTATTACTTGTACCTTCTTATTCAGAGGTTATTCCAAATCAGGTTTCTTTGAAAACACATTTGACCAAAGAAATCGAGTTGAACATTCCAATGATGAGTGCAGGAATGGACACTGTTACAGAGCATCGCATGGCTATTGCTATGGCGAGACAGGGTGGTATTGGTAT
>JAILSA010000013.1 GCA_024697885.1 Eubacterium sp.
TCTAAGAGAATCTGTGAGATGATTGTTCAGGAGTTGAACAAAAGATCGGAAACTGATTTTGTGGCCGTCCGCTTTGGAAATGTTTTGGGAAGTAACGGCAGTGTAATTCCTCTCTTCAAAAAGCAGATTGAAAAGGGAGGACCTGTCACCGTCACGGACAAGAGAATTATCCGCTACTTTATGACGATTCCAGAGGCTGTTTCCCTGGTAATCCAGGCAGGAGCCTTTGCCAAGGGCGGAGAGATTTTCGTCCTTGATATGGGAGATCCGGTAAAAATTGACGATTTGGCCAGAAACCTTATTAAGCTTTCCGGCTATGTGCCTGACAAGGATATTAAAATCAAGTACACAGGTCTTCGCCCAGGAGAAAAACTCTACGAGGAGATTCTCATGGACGAGGAGGGCATGAAGGAGACGGGCCACAGCCTGATCCACATCGGTCGTCCTTTGGAGTTTGACGGGGACCGCTTTATTGCCACCCTAGAAGAACTTTATCAGGCGGCCTATGAGGAGACAGATGAGATGAAACGTCTCGTGTCTGAATTAGTGCCTACCTATCAGATTCGCAAAGAGGACATTGAGAGAGACCAGTCCCGTATAGCAAATATTAATCGCAAAACCTATGACGATGATCAGGAAGGACTTCGTGTGTAAATGAGAGAGTGGTTATCTAAGGAAAACACCACCGCAGTCAATGGCTTTTTTATCTGTGTGGTATTTTTAAGCCACCTGGGTTCTTATACAGATTTGGCAGCTTGGCTCACAAGCTGCCTCTCTTATATAGGGCAAATGATGGTGGTAATGTTTATGTTTTACTCCGGCTTTGGGGTGGGGGAGTCCATCCGAAAAAAGGGTATGAAATATGTGAAAAGTATGCCTAAAAACAGGATTTTTCGAGTCTGGTCTCACTTTGCCATAGCCGTGACCCTCTACCTGGTTTTGGGTCTTATCACGGGAAGAACTATGAGTGGAAAAAACATATTTTTATCCTACTTGGCCTGGGAAGACTTGGGAAACAGTAACTGGTATATCTTTGCCATACTGGGATGCTACCTGGCTACCGTCCTCGGCTGTTTGACCCTGGGACGGAAGTTAGACCTCTTAGCCAGCATCCTCTACCTGACAGCCTTTATCTGCTTTTTACATGCCTATAAGGAGCCCTGGTGGTACAATACCATTCCCGCCTACGGCCTTGGACTGATTTTTTCCTGGAAAAAATGCAAGGAGTGGAATCTCTGGAACCGCAAGGTCTTGGTGGGAATTCTAGCCCTTGCCTCCTTACTCTTGTGGATTGGCTTCCACAGACTAAAAGGAAACCTGGGATTATACCTGGTAATGGAGTTTTTCTTTGTCCTAATGATTCTTTGTCTGACCTGCCTGCTGCCAGTCAGCCAAAGAGGAATGTTATGGCTTGGGAAACACCTGTTTGAAATATACATACTCATGCGAATACCAATGATCATATTAAAAAAGGCGGGAATAACAAATCCCTGGCTCATGGGGGGAATCAGCGGACTAGCCACCCTACTCATGGCCTGGGGCTTTCATAAACTCCTACAAAAAAAGCAAAAACAAAGTACAAACTTCGCGGAGCAAAAACAAACAGAAAAAAGGTAAAAACCCCGCGGAGCTAACATAAACACTTCAGTAGCGATCTGTTAATACTGAAAAAAGGTAAAAACCCCGCGGAGCAAAAAATAAACTCTCCAGTAGAGAACTATTAATACAGAAAAATAAAAGAGTCCTACCAGCGAGAGACTTCAATGCGCATGCATTGCGTCTCGAGTCGGTAGGACTCTTATTTACTATTATTTAGAATTCCTCTTCGCACGATACCTCTCTGTTCCATCCAAAATCTTCTTGCGGATTCGGAGGTTTTCTGGAGTTACCTCTAAGAGTTCATCCGTGTCAATATAATCGAGAGCCTGCTCTAAGCTCAGCACCCTAGGTGGAGTCAGGCGAAGGGCCTCATCTGCACCGGAGGAACGGGTATTAGTCAGGTTCTTTTTCTTGCAGACATTGACCTCAATGTCATCGGTCTTGGCGTGCTCGCCTACAATCATGCCGCCGTACACCTTTTCTCCAGGTCCCACAAAGAGGACGCCGCGCTCCTGGGCATTGAAGAGGCCGTAGGTAATGGTCTCGCCGGACTCAAAGGCAATGAGAGAGCCCTGCTTGCGGTAAGGAATATCTCCCTTATATGGGCCATAGCCCTCAAATTCTGTATTGATCACACCATTTCCCTTGGTGTCGGTCATAAACTCTCCGCGGTAGCCAATAAGACCTCTAGAAGGAATCAAAAATTCCAGTCGGGTGGTGCCGGCATTGAGTGGAGCCATGCCCTGAAGTTCACCCTTTCTCTGGCTCAGGCGGTCAATAACATTTCCTGTAAACTCGTCTGGCACATCTACATAAGCTCTCTCCATAGGCTCAAGGCGCTTGCCATTTTCGTCTTCCTTATAGAGAACCTCAGCCTTGCTGACAGCGAACTCATAACCCTCACGGCGCATGTTCTCAATCAGGACAGACAGGTGAAGCTCACCGCGGCCGGAAACCTTGTAGGCCTCTGTGGTCTCTGTGTCCTCTACTCGGAGGGAGACATCAGTGTTGAGCATGCGGTAGAGTCGGTCGCGAAGGTGGCGGGAAGTGACAAATTTACCTTCCTGGCCAGCCAGTGGACTGTCGTTTACCATAAACTGCATGGCGATGGTAGGCTCAGAAATCTTCTGGAATGGAATGGCCTGTGGATTTTCCGGGCTGCAAAGGGTGTCTCCAATGTGGATATCGGAGATACCGGAGATGGCTACAATGGCACCGATGGATGCCTCCTCCACCTCAACTCGGTTGAGTCCCTCAAACTCATAGAGCTTGGAGATTTTTACCTTTTCAAATTTATCTGGATCGTGGTGGTTGACAATAACTGCCTCCTGGTTGACCCGAATGGTTCCGTTGTCCACCTTACCTACACCGATACGACCTACATATTCATTGTAGTCGATGGTGGAAATCAAGACCTGAGTGTCGGCCTCTGGGTCACCTTCTGGAGCAGGGATGTAATTGACAATGGCCTCGAAGAGAGGTTTCATGTCAGTTGCCTCCTGGCTCATATCCGTCTTGG
>JAILSA010000101.1 GCA_024697885.1 Eubacterium sp.
GCCATGGCAAACAATCCAGCTATTATTTTGGCAGATGAGCCCACAGGAGCCCTGGATTCCAAGACGGGACGAAAGATTATGGACATTTTTCACAGGCTCCATGAGGAGCAGGGAAAAACCATTGTACTAATCACCCACTCCCAGGAATTGGCGGAGGAAACCCAGAGGATTTTGACCCTCAAGGACGGAGAAATCGTGGCAGAGAGAGGAGGAAGCTTATATGCTGATATGGGAAAATGTTAAGCTGGCCTTGAACGGCCTTTTGAGCAACAAAATGAGATCCCTTCTCACTATGCTGGGAATTATTATTGGAATTGGAGCGGTAATTGCCATTATGACAGTTAGCTCCTCCCTGACATCGTCTATAACTAGTACCTTTGCAGACATGGGTGCCAACAATATTACAGTAGGTGTGAAGCAGCAGTCGGAGGAGGAAGAGACCAGATCTAATGGAATGAAGTTTGGCGCCTCCAACCGTCAGGTTAGCCTTGAGGAGGAAGACCGGATTACCGACGAGATGCTTGAGGCACTTGAGAAAAATTTTGCCTCTTCCATCGATGCTATTTCTCTTTCCGAATCTGTGGGAAGTGGAACAGTGGAGTCTGGGGGAAATTCAGCCAATGTGTCTCTCACAGGAATTAACACAGACTACTACGAGGCCAATGAAATCACCCTTTTGGCAGGAAGAAATCTGACCCAGGAAGATTTGGACGGAGAGAAAAATGTGGTGATGGTTTCCGACAAGGTAGTTGATGCTATTTTTGACGGAGACAAGAGCGCTGCCCTGGGACAGAAAATAAACATTGATATAGATGATGTCTACTACAGTTTTTACATTGTAGGAGTCTATGAGTACGACGAGGACTCGGAGAGTTTTAGCTCAGATTCTGACGAGGATGTTACCACCTCTGTCTACCTTCCAATCACTAGCGGCAAGGCGGTAATGCACAGCGACGAGGGCTATGAGCAGTTTACAATCGTTACTAATTCTGCTGTGAGCGATGTATCCACTTTTGCGGACAGCATTGAAAATTATATGAATTTAAATTACTATGCCAGCAATGAGGACTATCAGATTAGCACCACCACCATGAGCTCCATGACAGAGTCCATGACAGAAACCATTGGAACGGTATCTGTGGCCATTGCCATTATAGCCGGAATATCTCTTTTGGTAGGTGGTATCGGAGTTATGAATATTATGCTGGTGTCTATTACAGAGAGAACGAGAGAAATAGGAACCAGAAAGGCCTTAGGAGCCAAAAACTCATCCATCCGATTGCAGTTTATCATTGAGTCCATTATCCTTTGTCTCATCGGGGGACTCTTAGGAATTATCCTGGGATTTGGTCTGGGTGCCATTGCTGCATCGGTTCTGGGCTACAGTGCCTCTGCCCCAGTAGTGGCAATCGTGGGATCTGTTCTTTTCTCCATGGTCATCGGTGTCTTCTTTGGCTACTACCCAGCCAACAAGGCAGCCAAGATGAATCCAATCGAGGCCCTTCGATATGAGTAAAGGAAAGATGTAAATCCGTAAATACATATTTTTAATTTCAGGGGACTGTGTTATACTTTTACTAGTGTGACACGGTCCTCTGTCCGTGTCTTTGGAGGTGGAAAAATGGGTATTCAAAGGATAGCCCACCGAGGTTTTTCTTCTCAGGCTCCGGAAAATTCGGGAGCGGCCTTTGCCCTGGCGGCAGAGGGGGATTTCTTCGGTGTGGAGTGTGATATATGGAAAACCTTAGACGGCCGATATGTGGTGGCCCACGACAAGGATTTGAATCGAATGTTTGGAGTGGACTTTAGGATTCCAGACCGGACCTGGGAGGAAATAAGAAATCTTCCCATGGTGAGAGGAGCCTGTCTGACCAAGCATCCACCCCAGCACCTGATCTTGTTGGAGGATTATCTGGCCTATATGAGCCGGAGCGATAGGACCCATCCTATCATTGAATTGAAAATGGAGTATACAGCTGTAGAATTAAGAGAAATCGTTAATCTTGTCAGGTCTTATCAGCTCTATGACCGGTGTTTTTTTATCAGTTTACACCCCCAGGTTCTCCTTCGATTGAGGGATGAACTGGATTTTCCCAGGGAGAGACTGCAGTATGTCTACGGTGCTACGCCTGCCAGTAAGTACATGCCAGTGGGGGATGGATTGGAACGCTGGCTGCAAGAAGAGGGAATCAGTCTGGATAGCCGTTACCAGTTATTGACTCGGGGGACAGTTCTTCGCCTTCACGAGGCGGGCCTCAAGGTAAATGTCTGGACAGTGAATAAACAGGAAGAATTTAATCGCATGTTGGATTACGGTGTGGATTATATTACATCAAATTATTATCTAAAGGAGAGATAGGGAGTATGAAAACAATGAAAAAAATGAAGTGGAACCTGGTAATTTTGGCAGTTTTATATGTTGCCCTAGGAGGAGTTTTGATTGCCCTGCCGGCGGAAACCAGAGTGACAATCTGTTACTTAATCGGCGGCGTATTGATTTTGGCTGGAGCGGTTTTTCTCATTAATTACCTGAAAAATTTTCCGGACAACCTATATGGCGGTGACCTGGTTTTGGGAATGAGCATGCTATTGGCAGGGATTTTGGTCTTTGTTAGACAGGAAGAACTTGCGGCCCTTCTCCCCTTGGCCCTGGCTTTTCTGGTAACGATCAGTGGCATTATTAAGTTACAGTATTCTGTAGATTTGCTCCGACTCAAATACGAAAAATGGTCTGTTATTTTTATTATCGCCATCGTTAACATGGTCTATGGAATTATTCTCTTGATCAATCCTTTTTCCTCAGATTCCATGTTAAATACCTTCCTGGGAGTGGGTTTTGTTCTCAGCGGTCTGACAGATGTGGTTGTCTTGGTTATTGTTTCGAAGGCCCTGATTCAGAAGGAGGAGAAGGAGATGGCTCTAGAAGGGGGAGAAGAGGAAAAAAAGGAAAAGTAGAATATTGTTATCTTGTTTTGAATATGCTACAATACAAAAAGTGTTTTACCATTGAGAATAGGAGGATGACATGTTAGATAAAGAATTAGTGATTGTCATTGATTTTGGAGGCCAGTACAATCAGCTGGTTGCCCGTCGCGTAAGAGAGTGTAACGTATACTGTGAAATCTATTCTTACAAGACAGATCTTCAGAAAATTAAGGAGATGAATCCTAAGGGAATCATTTTGACCGGAGGACCAAACAGCTGTTATGAGGAGGACTCCCCAAGCTATGAGGAGGCGCTTTTTGAGTTGGGAATTCCAGTTCTTGGACTCTGCTATGGCGCTCAGCTTATGATGCATGTTTTGGGCGGCAAGGTCATTACCCCAGAAGTGGGCGAGTACGGAAAGACAGAAATTACCTACACGGAGGATGCTGTTTTGTTCCAGGATATGCCAAAGAAATCTGTTTGTTGGATGAGCCATTTTGACCGCATTTCAGAGTTGGCACCTGGCTTCACCACAACTGCATCTACGGCAGATTGCCCAATTGCGGCAGCCCAGAATAAGGAAAAAAATCTTTATGCCATCCAATTTCATCCTGAGGTTCTTCACACAGAGAACGGAACTCAGATGCTATACAATTTTGTCCGCGGTGTCTGCG
>JAILSA010000103.1 GCA_024697885.1 Eubacterium sp.
CAACCGACTCGAGACGAGGTGCATGCGCACCTAAGTCTCTCTCTGGTTGGCCTCTTCCTGTTTTATTATACTTATCTAGTGCCGACATTCCTCCAAAAAAACAAAATTTCCGACTGAGTTAAAGTGATTTTTCAATCAGCAAACAATGATGTAGACAGGTATCGGTCTCCGGAATCCGGAAGAAGTACTACGATGTTTTTTCCTTTGTTTTCTGGTCGCTTGGCCAAATCCGCTGCCGCCTTTAGCGCTGCTCCTGATGAGATTCCCACCAAAACTCCTTCGGATACGGCAAAGGCTCTTCCTTCTACAAAAGCATCCTCGTTTTCGATGGTGATTACCTCGTCATAAATCTTGGTGTCTAAGGTATCTGGCACAAATCCCGCGCCAATTCCCTGAATCTTGTGTGCGCCACCCTGGCCCTTAGAAAGGACTGGACTAGTCGCTGGCTCCACTGCAACGATTTTCACTTCTGGATTTTTCTTTTTCAAATATCTTCCCACGCCAGTTAGGGTTCCACCGGTTCCCACACCAGCTACGAAAATGTCCACCTTGCCATCGGTCTGATCCCAAATCTCTGGACCAGTGGTTCTTTCATGTGCCTCTGGGTTGGCCGGATTCACAAACTGTCCAAGAATAACAGCCCCATCAATCTCTGCTGCCAGCTTATCTGCCTTGTCAATAGCACCCTTCATACCCTTGGCTCCCTCAGTCAACACAAGCTCCGCTCCATAAGCTTTGAGAATATTTCTGCGCTCCACGCTCATGGTATCTGGCAAGGTCAAAATAGCATGGTAGCCTTTGGCCGCTGCCACACTTGCCAAACCGATTCCTGTATTTCCACTGGTTGGCTCAATGATGGTTGCCCCTGGCTTCAAAATACCCTTCTCCTCTGCGTCCTCAATCATGGCAAGCGCCACACGATCTTTGACAGAGCCTGCTGGATTAAGGGCCTCAATCTTAGCAAGAATAGTGGCCTCTTCCACTCCTGCCTTTTTCATATATCCGCTGATCTTTACCAGCGGTGTTTTACCAATTAAATCTAATGCACTATTTTTAATATCACTCATCTGACTACCTCCATAATGTCTATTTCCTATATATAATATAGGGCTTATATGTTTTCTGTGATTATATTATATATACTATGTAGGTTTCTGTCAATGGCCAAAGTGTATTGCCAATACAGACAACATTTTTATTCTGCTCCCCACCTAAAAAAGCCCCATCGCACTTTCCTGCGACAGGGCCCTAATGATAATCTTGTTATTTTTTCTTTGTAATCTTGGCAACGAAGTAAGCCTCAGCTTCTCCCTTGGACATTTTCAATGGAATAGCCAACTCGCCAAAGAGATTGTCCTCTGCCATGTGCAGATAACGCTCATCACTAGTGGTTACTTTTTTTCCATTGGACAGGCGGTCCTGGTTGCGCTGATAAGATGTCTTAATCAGCTTGACCCACTGTCTGGTATCACAGGAACGAAGGGCAGCTTTGTAAATATCTTCTCTATTCTTGTCATTATCTACCGTGAGGGTCTCGATATCATCCCATTCTGCCATCAAATCTGTTGCTTCTTCCTTGGTCATAACTGCACGCGTAATGACTTTCTTGCTATCCGTTGGGACAAACAATTTGCTACCAGGAGCATAGAGGGGAACTAATGTATAGTACTTACGAGTCTTGTTACCCATTTCCATGTTTTGGATGCTCTCCACCTTACACACGCCGTTATTTCCGTGAACTACATATTCACCAACTTCAAACAATTTTACCCTTCCTTTCTTATTATGCTAATTAAATCCATTCACAAAATCTAGTATATCAGATTTTTGTGATTTTTGTAAGTCCTTTTTGGTCAGGATAAAATCTTTGTGAAAAATGCCTTACTTGGCATCCGAAATAATGAAGCTGATTTCAGCACTACATGCAACCTTGCCATCCACGGATGCTGTGGCTTTACCCACGCCCATTGGTCCCTTGACCTTGATAATCTCAGTTTCCAATTTCAAAACATCCCCTGGTTCAACCTGCTTTCTGAATTTGGCTTTGTTAATTCCGCCAAAAAATGCAAGCTTGCCCTTGTTCTCCTCCAGGCTGAGAACAGCAACTGCTCCCACCTGAGCCAGAGCCTCCACAATCAGGACTCCAGGCATTACTGGCTGCTGGGGAAAATGTCCCTGGAAAAAAGGCTCGTTGACAGTGACATTTTTGTAACCCACTGCCTTGACACCTGGCTCCATCTCCTCGATGCGGTCCACCAGAAGGAATGGATAGCGGTGTGGAATAATTTCTTTAATCTGATTAATATTCAATGACATAATTTTTTCCTCTATTTATACTCTCTGAAAATCAGGGTTGCGTTGTGACCACCGAAGCCCAAGGAGTTACTCATGGCAACATTTACCTCAGTCTCTACAGCTTCCTTTACACAGTCCAAATCACACTCTGGATCCTGGTTGACAAGGCCAGCGTTGGCATGTACATAATTTTCGTTAATAGACTTAATGCAGGCAATGGCCTCAACACCGCCGGCTGCACCTAAGAGGTGACCAACCATGGACTTGGTGGAGTTTACCTTGCACTTGTAAGCAGCGTCTCCCATAGCTTTCTTGAGAGCTGCTGTCTCTGTGGCATCGTTCATGTGAGTACCAGTTCCGTGAGCGTTGACATAGTCGATTTCCTCTGGCTTCACACCAGCATCTTTCATGGCAAACTCCATAGCCTTAGCTGCACCGGAGCCGTCCTCAAGTGGAGCAGTTACGTGGAAGGCATCTGCTGTAGCACCGTATCCTACGATCTCAGCGTAAATCTTGGCGCCACGGGCCTTTGCGTGCTCAAGTTCCTCCAGAACAATGATGCCGGCACCCTCGCCCATTACGAAACCGCCGCGGTCAACATCAAAAGGAATAGATGCGCGTTTTGGATCCTCTGTTGTATTCAAGGCATTCAAACCTGTAAATCCTGCCAGACCACACTCTGTGATAGCCCCCTCGGCACCGCCGGCAAACATAACCTCAGCCTCACCGTACTGAACTGCACGGAAAGCCTCGCCGATGTTGTGGTTACCTGTGGCACAAGCAGTTACCACATTGATATTTTTGCCCTGAAGTCCCAACTGGATAGAAATGTTTCCTGCTGCAATGTTGGCAATCAACATAGGAATCATCAAAGGCTCTACACGGTTAGGTCCCTTGGTCTTGATTCTCTCGTAGTTTCTCTGAACGCACTGGAGACTTCCAATACCACATCCCACAGCACATCCTACACGGAAGGAATCCTCTTTTTCCATATCAAGGCCGGAATCCTCCATGGCCTCCTTAGCTGCTGCTACAGCATACTGGGAAAAATCCTCCATACGTCTAGCTGATTTTTTGTCCATGTACTCAAGTGGATCAAAGTTTTTTACCTCAGCGGCCAAGTGTGCCTTGTAGCCCTCTGTGTCAAACTTGGTGATTGGTCCGATTCCTACCTCACCTTTTTTTACATTGGCCCAAAACTCATCTACGCTGTTTCCGATTGGGGTGATGGCTCCCATTCCTGTAATTACTACTCTTCTACTCATCGTTTTTTTACCTCCAAAAAATCATTTGTAACATGTGCAATTTACATTGCGATTCCTCCGTCCACACAGATTACCTGACCTGTGATGTAACGAGCTAGATCGGATGCCAGGAACACAGCGGTCTCAGCAATATCCTCAGGTTTTCCAAATTCACCTAATGGAATTGTCTTTACTGCCTCTTCCTTCACGGCATCGCTTAACTTATCTGTCATTTCTGTTGCTATAAATCCTGGGGCAATGGCATTGACGGTAATGTGTCGGCTTGAAAGCTCCTTAGCCATTGTCTTGGTCAGGCCGATTACGCCTGCCTTAGATGCGGAATAGTTGGCCTGGCCCATGTTTCCTGTCACACCTGCTACGGATGCGATGTTGATGATGCGTCCTGCTCTCTGCTTCATCATTGGGCGGGTCACAAATTTAATTCCGTTGAATGTTCCTCCCAGGTTGGTATTGATGACATCGGAAAATTCTTCTTCTGACATCTTCATAATCAAATTATCTCTAGTGATTCCGGCATTGTTGACCAAAATGTCCACCTTGCCGTACTCCTTCACTACTCCGGCAAAAAATTCCTTGGCCGCCTCGAAGTCACTGACATTGCACTGGATGGCTACAGCCCTGCCGCCATCTGCCTCAATCTCTGCCACAACCTCTTTTGCACGGGCCTCAGATCCGTTATAGTTTACAACCACCATGGCGCCCTCTCTTGCCATTGCCTTTGCGATGGCACGGCCGATTCCGCGGCTGGCACCTGTTACTACTGCAACTTTATCTTTTAATAACATATGTCCTCCTATGGCTTATTTCAAAGCCTCTACAACTGCGTCGATTTCTTCCATGGTTCCCACACTGTAGGTGGTCAGTTCCTTGCCGATTTCCTTGGCGATTTTCTTGTTAAATCCTGCCAAAGTACGGCCTGGTCCGATTTCAATAAAGGTATCCACTCCGTCTGCCACCATAGCCTCTACAGACTGCTGCCAGCGAACAGAGTTGCTCACCTGTTTTACCAAAAGTGGCTTGATTTCTTCCTGCTCTGTGATGTAGGCAGCGTTTACATTGGCCACATATGGAATCTCTGGTTTAGAAATAGTCAGCTGGTTCAAAACTTTTTCCAATTTTTCCCCGGCACCCTTTAAGAGTGTGGAGTGGAATGGGCCGCTGACGTTGAGGATTACGGCTCTTCTAGCACCTGCTGCCTTGAGTTTGTCTGCTGCCTCTGCCACCTGAATGGACTCACCGGAAATAACGATCTGTCCTGGGCAGTTGTAGTTGGCAATCTGAACCTGGTCAAACTCCTCAATATTTTTTTCAATCTCTTCCTTAGGCATTCCCAAGATGGCAGCCATGCCGCCCTCTCCTGCAGGAACCTCCTCCTGCATGTAAATACCTCTCTTGCGCACTGCCTTGGCAGCGTCTACAAAATCCATGGCTCCTACGGCAACCAGGGCACAGTACTCGCCCAGGCTCAATCCGCCTGCCACGTCAGGCTTGATGCCTCTGGACTCCAGCTCCTTCATAATGGCAACGCTGGTGGTCAAAAGACAAACCTGTGTGTACTCCGTAATATTTATATTATCGTTTTCCTCGAAACAAAGTGCTTTCAAATCCAAATCAACTGCCTCACTGGCACGGTCAAAAACATCCTTAGCAAGGTCGGAGTGGTCATACACATCCTTGCCCATTCCTACTACCTGCGCTCCCTGTCCAGGGAATACAAATGCAATCTTTCCCATTTTTCCTTCCTTTCTCAAAAAACAGCCTGCACTCTGACAGGCCTTCCATCCTTTTAACCCATAAAAACAAGATGAACACCAAGACGAGACAAAAACCCCATCTTGGTGTTCCCTCAAGTCCGTCTCACGACGAATGTGATATGTAGATTACTCTACACCTTTACTCTTCAAGAAATTAATTACGTCTCCTACTGTGTTGATGCTCTCAAGATCATCGGTAGGAATCTCAACATCATACTCTTCTTCCAATGCCATGATCAACTCATAGAGATCAAGAGAATCAGCTCCCAAATCATCTTTGAATGAAGATGCCTCTGTTACGCTATCAGCATCTACGCTCAACTGGTCAACAATAAGCTCTCTCATTTTTTCCAACATAATAGTATTTCTCCTTTTTCCTTTGTATAATTTCGCCGAAGCGATTGTATTCAATGCTCCTTGAATAATCAAACATATTGTACTTTATCTCTTAGCATTTGTCAAGAAAATCACAACAACTAGTGTCAGGGCCTCCGAGGCCAGGAAAGACAGCCATATTCCAGTCATTCCCAGCCACTGAGAGAGAATCAGTGCAAAAAGACTGATGGCGATGGCCCCTCTGAGCAGGGCTCCCACCACAGCAGGCCGACTCTTTCCAATGGCGGAATTGTAGGCGATGACAACTATATTAATAGAGGCAAGGGCAAATCCCAAAAAATAAATTCGCATGCCGGGTCTGGCAATTTTCACCAATTCCTGGCTTCCCTGGCTGTTGAACATGCCGATGAAGAGGTCTGTAAAAACAAATCCCGCCAGAATGATAAGAAGGGCCACGACCTCTGACAAAATCAGGGCCCGCCTCCTAAGTTCCCTCACCTGGTCCATCTGCCCCCTACCGTATTGTTCGCTAAAGAGGGGCTGACATCCCTGGGCCACTCCATTGAAAATAGCCATGGCCACCAGGGCGATGTTGGCTATGACCCCATAGGCCGCCACCCCCGTCTCTCCCGCCAGACCAAGGATTAGGAAGTTAAATACCAAAATAGTGACGGAGGAGGATATCTCCCCCACAAAACCGGAGATTCCCAGACTGCAGGCGCTGGCCAGCCCTCTTAGGGACAGGCCTTTTAGGCCAAATCCCACCTGGTTTTTGGGACTCAAAAGATGGCTGCAGCAGATCAGGGAGGTGACTACTGGACTGAGTACCGTAGCCAAGGCCGCTCCCGCCATCCCCATGCCCACAGGAAAGACAAAAATATAGTCAAAAATTATATTAAAGCCGGATCCCGCCAAGGAGGCCACCATGGCCGTAGTTGGCGCGTGGTCGTTTCTCACAAAGGAGGTGAAGGTGTAGTTGGCCATAAAGCATGGGGCGCCAATCAGGGCGATGCGAAGATAGGACTCCCCCTCCGCCGCCAGAGCAGGGCTTGCCCCCATAAGCTCCAGGACCTGTCTGGTCCAAAATATTCCAAGCAGAATAAAGGGAATGCTGATTAGAAGGGCCCAAATCAGGGAGCGAAAAAAGAGGTGGTCACTCTCCTTGCCCGCAGATTTTTGCAGGTTGTAGCGGGTGGCGTGGCCCATACCCACCATGGCCCCCAGGGCAAAGACCAGTCCGTAGACTGGCAGCGTCATGTTGAGAATGGCCAGGCCGTTGACCCCTGCGCTCAGGGATATAAAAAATGTATCCGCCAAAATATAGATGGAAATCCCTATCATAGCCATGACCGATTGGGATACATATTTGGCGAAAACTCTACTGGTTGAACTCATAAAAAATTCCCTTTCCTTTTTCTTCTCCTTGTAGGGTAACACAAGCCATCTTTTCATGCAAGATTGCTTGACACTCCTCCTTATTTTGTGTAAAATATCACTTGTTGAATTTCAACCTGCTTCGATAGCTCAGTCGGTAGAGCACTTCACTCGT
>JAILSA010000108.1 GCA_024697885.1 Eubacterium sp.
TAATCGGAGATGTGACCCTGACCCTGACTAAGGAGGGCTATACTACCAAGTCCTACAGCGTCACCATTGTGGACGATGACCAAAATGTCAGCTGGAGCTTCCCGGAGTTAGAGGAGAAGAGTAAGGGTTAAATTCAATTTGTAAATAACAGCGTTAGCTGTTCAAGGCAATTTTTTCAGAGAAATTTTTCCCGGGAGAATGCCTATAATAATATAGAGCTGTCAAAGACGGCGGATAAGGAGGATATTATGGATTATAAGGAAATGTACGAGGCCTGGTTGGCCAATCCTTATTTCGATGATGCAACGAAAGAGGAGCTAAAGAGTATAGCGGGGGATGAGCAGGAGATCAAGGAGCGTTTTTACATGGACCTTGAGTTTGGAACCGCCGGTCTCAGAGGTGTGATTGGAGCGGGAACCAACCGCATGAACATTTATACAGTGCGCAAGGCAACACAGGGCCTGGCAAATTACATTATTAGCCAGAATGCTCAGAGTAAGGGAGTTGCCATTGCCTATGATTCACGTCGTATGTCACCGGAGTTTGCTGATGAGGCGGCTTGCTGTCTGGCAGCCAACGGCATTAAGGCCTATGTGTTTGAGTCCCTTCGACCAACACCTGAGCTCTCCTTTGCAGTGAGAGAGCTTGGCTGTGTGTCCGGTATCAATGTAACTGCCAGCCACAACCCACCGGAGTACAATGGTTACAAGGTATATTGGGAGGACGGTGCCCAGATTACACCACCTCACGACAAGGGAATTATGGACCAGGTAAAGGCAGTGACAGACTATGCCACCGTTAAGACCATGGACAAGGCTCAGGCAATTGAGGCGGGTCTCTATGAGTCCATCGGCCAGAAGATTGACGACCGCTACATGGAGGAGTTGAAGAAAAATGTCCTTCACCCAGAGGCCATCAAGGAAGTGGCCAAGGATTTGACCATTGTTTACACCCCACTTCACGGAACCGGTAATTTGCCAGTTCGCCGCATTTTGAAGGAGTTGGGATTTGAGAGAGTTTTTGTAGTGCCGGAGCAGGAGTTGCCAGATGGTGAGTTCCCAACCGTCAGTTATCCAAACCCAGAGGCAGAGGAGGCCTTCCAGTTGGCCCTCAAGCTTGCCAAGGAAAAGGATGCCGATTTGGTTTTGGCCACTGACCCGGACGCAGACCGCCTCGGTGTTTATGTCAAGGATTCCAAGAGCCAGGATTACATTTGCCTGACAGGAAATATGTCCGGAAGCTTTTTGGCAGAGTATGAAATCGGCCAGAAAAAGGCCATTGAGGGCAAGCTTCCTGAGGACGGCGAGTTGATTAAGACTATTGTTACCACCAACATGGTGGATAAGTTGGCTGAGTACTACGGCATCAAAGTGACAGAGTGCCTGACTGGATTTAAGTGGATTGGAAGAGAAATCCTCCGCATGGAAAATACAGGCAAGGGCCAATACCTCTTTGGTTTCGAGGAGAGTTACGGCTGCCTGATTGGAACTCATGCCAGAGACAAGGATGCCATTGTGGCTTCCATGGCCCTCTGCGAGGCAGCAGCCTTCTACAAGGCACAGGGCAAGACCATCTGGGATGGCATGCTGGAAATGTACGAAAAATACGGATATTTCAAGGATGATGTCATCGCCATTACCCACAAGGGAATTGAGGGATTGGCAAAAATCAAGTCCATTATGGACACCCTTCGTCAGAATCCACCAATGAAGTTTGGCGCCTATGATGTTATTAAGACCAGAGATTACGACCAGGATATTGTTAAGGACATTAAGACAGGAGAGACCTGTGGAACAGGAATTCCAAAATCCAACGTGCTCTACTTTGAGTTGACTGAGGATGCATGGCTTTGCGTTCGCCCTTCTGGTACAGAGCCAAAAATCAAAATCTACTTCGGTGTTGTGGGCAGCAGTTTAGAGGATGCCAACGCCAAGTCAGCAGCCCTGGCTGAGGATGTTAAGGCTCTTTTGGCAAAAATGTAAGCAGCGATAGATTTTGGAGGGAATATGAACCAATACTTAGATAAATGGGTCGGCAGAGTCTTGATGAAGGAACTGAGAGAAGGGGTGATCAACGCCCCTCAGGACCTTTTGGGCTGTCATATCTTCGAGGAAGAGGGCGTTCAGATTTTCACTGCCTATCGACCATGTGCAGAGTCTATTGTCCTCTTAAATGGCCGCGGCGAGGAGCTGGGCCAGATGGAGCCCATGGAATTAGAAGGTCTTTTTGGCTATGTCATTGAGAAAAAGGCCAAGAGAATCAAAAAGTACAAGTTCCGGGTAAAATACGGGGACAATGATGTGGTTGACATTGACGATCCCTACGCCTACCCTATGGCAATCAGCGATTTTGACTGCTATATCTTCGGGGAGGGCAGGAACTATACAATTTATGAAAAGCTAGGTGCCCATCCTGAGAAAATCAAGGGTGTGACGGGTACCAGGTTTGCGGTCTGGGCGCCGGATGCCAGAAGCGTCAGTGTAGTGGGTTCCTTCAATATGTGGGACGGCCGCCTACACAAGATGATGCTCCACGGAGGCAGCGGTATTTTTGAACTCTTTGTCCCAGGTGCTTGGGAGGGCGCCTCCTATAAGTACGAGATTATCTCCAGGGACGGGGAAAAAATTTACAAGACAGACCCTTACGGCAATTTTGCCGAGAGAAGGCCGGACAACGCCTCACGCATTTGCTCCTTAGAGGGCTACAAGTGGGGGGACAAGGCCTATATGAAAAAGCGCCGGGAGACCAGTCCTGAGGAGAGAGACAGGTCCCCAATGAATATTTACGAAGTCCACCTGGCCTCTTGGAAAAAGAGGGTAGAGGATGACGACAACGGCAACTACTCCTACCGCGAGTTAGCTGCCATGCTGGGAGACTACGTGGTGGAAATGGGCTACACCCATGTGGAGCTCATGGGAATTGCGGAGTATCCTTTTGACGGGTCCTGGGGTTATCAGGTAGGTTGCTACTACGCTCCTACCAGCCGCTACGGAGAGCCTAAGGACTTTATGTACTTTGTGGATGAACTCCACCAGAGGGGAATTCAGGTGATTTTGGACTGGGTACCTGCTCATTTTCCAAGGGATGCTCACTGCCTGGGACGGTTTGATGGTCAGGCCCTCTACGAGCACCCGGACAAGAGAAGGGGAGAGCACCCGGACTGGGGAACCTATATCTTTGACTACGGTCGCAAGGAGGTTTCGAACTTCCTGATTGCCAATGCCCTCTACTGGATTGAGACCTTCCATATTGACGGCCTTCGAGTGGACGCCGTGGCCTCCATGCTCTATTTGGATTATGGAAAGCAGGACGGCCAGTGGCTGCCAAACAAGGACGGCGGCAATGAGCACTATGAGGCGGTAGAATTTATCCGCCACCTAAATACGATTGTGGCCAAGGAGCACGCAGACGCCTACATTATTGCGGAGGAGTCCACCGCCTGGCCGGGAGTCACAAGGCCAGCCAAGGAGGGGGGCTTAGGCTTTTCCTACAAGTGGAACATGGGCTGGATGAATGACTTTTTGGAGTATATGAAGTTGGATCCATATTTTAAGCAGTTCCACCAAGACCAGCTCTGCTTTAGCATCGACTACTATTTGAGTGAAAAATACGTCCTGGTCTTGTCCCATGACGAGGTGGTTCACGGCAAGTGTTCACTTCTCAACAAGATGCCAGGACTTGAGGGTGACAAGTATGCAGCTCTCCGGGCGGCCTATGGATTTATGTACGGCCATCCGGGCAAAAAACTTCTCTTTATGGGACAGGAATTTGCCCAGAAGAGGGAGTGGGCGGAGTACCGCAGTTTGGACTGGTGGCTGATGGACCAGGATCCAAGGCACCGACAGATGCAGGACTACATCAAGGCCCTCAACGAGATTTACAAAAAATACGATGCCCTCTACTACAATGATTTTGACATTATGGGATTTGAGTGGATGGATTGCTGGAGACCAGAAACCAGCACCGTGGCCTTTGTGCGAAGGGGAAGCACAGCGGAAAAACAGCTGATGTTTATCTTGAACTTCACCCCAGTGGCCCATGAAAAATACACTGTCAAGGTTCCATGTGGAGGAAGCTTCCGAGAGATTTTGAATTCTGACGAGGAGCGCTTTGGCGGCCTCGGTCGCATCAATCGGGCGGCCCTTAAGGCCAGGGAGGCAGACAGATACAATTACAAGGGACAGATGGAGCACATCCATGAGATCGAGCTCTACCTGCCACCTCTGTCAGCATTAGTTTTGGAATATGATTACAAGTAGTAATAAAGGGGCTGTTGCACTAACAATTATTTGTTAGTGCTCAGCTTCTTTTTGTGTCTTAATTAGGGAGCTTCTATTTTTTGGGAGGAATGTCGGCACTAGATAAGTATAATAAAACAGGAAGAGGCCAACCAGTGAGAGACTTAGGTGCGCATGCACCTCGTCTCGAGTCGGTTGGACTCTTCCTGTTTTTAGACTTACTTGAAATAATTGATCTTCATGGCGGATTTTACCTGGTCTAAGGTCTGGGCTGCCACTGCCTTGGCCTCAATGGAGCCCTTGTGGAGGATTTCCATAACGGCAGGAATATCCTTTTCTAACTCAGCTCTCTTGGCCTGGATTGGAGACAACTCCTCCATCAAGACATTGTAGAGGAATTTTTTGACCTTGACATCTCCCAAACCGCCGCGGGTGTAGTGGTCCTTCAACTCCTGAAGGTTGGCATAATCTGGCAGGTACTCAGCGAAGAAGTCATCCTGGCAGAAAGCGTCCAAATAGGTAAAGACAGTGTTGCCCTCTAGCTTGCCTGGGTCCTCAATGCGGATGTGGTCAGGGTCAGTGTACATGGACATTACCTTGGTGCGGATGTCCTTAGGATCGTCGGACAGGTAGATGCAGTTGCCAAGGGACTTGCTCATCTTGGCCTTTCCATCGGTGCCTGGCAGGCGAAGACATGCCTGGTTAGTGGAGATGGAGGCCTTAGGCTCTACCAAAACATCGCAGTCGTAGGTACGGTTAAAGCTGCGGACAATCTCTCTGGCCTGCTCGATCATTGGGAGCTGGTCCTCGCCAACAGGAACCACATTGGCCTTGAAGGCGGTGATGTCAGCGGCCTGGCTAATTGGGTAGGTGAAAAATCCCACAGGAATGCTGGTGTTAAAACCTCTCATTTTGATCTCACTTTTTACCGTTGGGTTTCTCTCAAGACGGGAGACAGTAACTAAGTTACTGTAGAAAAAGGTGAGCTCTGTCAGTTCTGATACATAAGACTGAACAAAGAGGGTGGATTTTTCCGGGTCCAAACCGCAGGACAAATAGTCCAGGGCCACATTGGAAATGTTGGACCTTACCTTGTCTGGGTTGTCGAAGTTGTCTGTCAATGCCTGAGCATCGGCAATCATAATATATATTTTGTCAAACTCACCGGAGTTTTGCAATTCTACTCTGCGTTTCAGGGAACCAACATAGTGGCCGACGTGGAGTCTGCCGGTAGGGCGGTCGCCTGTTAAAATAATTTTTTCCATAAAATTCCTCCAATATCATACTTGTGAAGGCCTTGGCACAACACAATAACTATTTTACGAGCAAAGGGCGGTATGTGTCAAGTAAACCTTCTTCCAATATGTAGAAAAAAGTGTTATAGTAAAGCATAAGTTTGACCGCCAGGAGGTGAAGGTGTGACCACAGATGAAAAATATATGGGAGAGGCTCTCAAGCAGGCCAAAAAAGCCTACGCCAGAGAGGAGACCCCCATTGGATGCGTGATTGTCTATGAGGACAGGATTATTGCCAGAGGTTATAACAAGAGAAACTGGAAGAAAAATACCCTGGCCCACGCAGAGATTATAGCCATAAACAAGGCCAGCAAGGTCTTGGGGGATTGGCGGCTAGAGGACTGCACCATGTATGTGACCCTGGAGCCCTGCCCTATGTGCGCCGGCGCCATTGTCCAGGCCAGAATTCCCAAGGTGGTAATCGGCAGCATGAATCCCAAGGCGGGATGCGCAGGTTCCGTCATTAACCTTTTGCAAATTCAGGATTTTAACCACCAGGTAGAAATTGTGAAGGGGGTCCGGGACCAGGAGTGCTGCCAGCTTATGACGGGATTTTTCAGGGAGTTAAGATATAAGAAAAAAAACCTCCCTGGCCACAAGAAGGACTGAAAAAAGGGCGAAAAGTCGCCTACTTGACACCAAGAGTCAAAAAGGATATAATAAATCCAATATTGTCAAATTTCCGTGCAGCCGGGGAGTTAGCGGTGCCCTGTACCTGCAATCCGCTATAGCAGGGGTGTTGTCTTATCGAGGGTTTGAGGATGAAGCGCTGCCCACAGTAAGTGACGTTGACGCCTGGGTCTTGCGCAACAGGATCTTGTGAACCGTGTCAGGTCAGGAATGAAGCAGCACTAAGCAAACCTTCCTGTGTGACGCGAGGAAGCCTGGGCCGAGTAGGCTGCTGTGGTAACGGCTACTGAATCTTATTCGACATAAGACGCACGGATTTTATATATATAAGGGGTCGATTTAATGAACAAGCGTCGTGACATGGCACGCAGAAGTGCCCTGGTCAGAGAACTAATTGATGACAACCAATACATTGAAGCTTTGCAGGTTATAGATGGAATGGATTTAGAGTCGGTGGAGTCCACCAGTGATCTAAATCTTTTTGCTGACCTATACGAAAAGGCAGAGCGTTTTGATAAGAAAAAAGAAATATATTACATTTTATATAAGCGCAATCATTCTCGTTATGTACTTAACAGATTATTGCGCCTTGTTTTGCGTATGGGGGATATGGAAGAGGCCAGAGAACTTTTTTTGGCTTACGAAATGGCCGGGGATGTAACCCTGGATACCTTCGAACTCCGCTATCTCCTTGCCAAGGCAGAGGGAGCCTCTAGAACGGTTTTGATTGACATTTTGGAGGAACTTAAGCAGGAAGAATTTACAGAGGAGTGGGGCTACCAGCTGGCCCGTCTCTACGAGCAGGAGGGAAGAAGACAGGATTGTATCCGTGTCTGCGATGATATTGTCCTCTGGTTTGGAAGTGGAAAAATCGTAGAGAAGGCCAAGATTCTCAAAGAAGAGGTGGAGTCCGACGACTGGGAGCCATCCAGCGAGGAAGATATTCCAGAAGTGGAGGAAGTGGATCCAGAGGAGATTATCCCTTATGCCGCTGCTCCAATTAAGGTAAGTGATTTTGAGGACGAGGAAGAAGAGGAAGAGGAGGACCAGCCGGCAGTCATTGAGGACGAGGGCGTAGCAGGACTTATGGAAGAGATTCCAGTCCGCAAGAGACCGCAGCCAGTACAGGTGGACATTCCACAGACAGTGATAGACCCAGCTGTGACCAATCTCGAGGTGGACCAGGAGACCTTAGACCAGGAGGAAGAGGTCCCAGAAGTCAAAAAAGCCACCTTAAAGGATGAAATTAAAACCCTTGACCGCAGCCAACAGGAGGAGGCTCCGGCCAGCGAGGGCTTGATTGTAGATGAGGAAGTGGCGGAGCCAGTAGAAGAGGCCCCAGCCCAGAAGGGATTTTTCTCCAAGTTGGTAGATTTTCTCAGAGGGGACCTAGACCAGGATGTAGGACCTGAAGATGAGGATGAGTTGACCGAGGCCTCCGACGAGGAGTACATAGATGAGGACGAGGACTACGATGAGGAAGAATACGAAGACGAGGAATACGAAGACGAGGAAGATTCAGACGAGGATTCTTCCGAAGTTTTAGAAGAAGGTCTAGAAGAGGCTGTAGAAGAAGAGGCTGTAGAAGAGGCCCAAGAAGACTCTCAAGAAGACCCAATGGATGAACTCAAGGCAGAGCTCAGCCAGTCCATGGCAGTGGAAATGGACGTGGAGGAAATGCCAGTGGTTCACAAGAAGCCGGCGGACTCCAGCAAGAAGGAAGATTTGGCATCCTCTGTCCAGGAGATTATGGAGGCCCAGCCTGTGGAGCCAATCCCTATGGAGGTTCCAAGTAAAAAGAAAATTACAGATACCCTGGATTTAAATGACACCCTAGATATGCCAGAGGTGAGAAGGGCCCTTGAGGGAGCCCCACTCCAGATGGAGGTGGAGGAGGACACCAAGCCTCTTCAGATGGAGGTTCAGGTGGAAAAAGAAGCTCCCCGCATGGAGGTCAGACCCAATATAGAGCCAGAGGACATTTCAGAAAATGGAATTTCCTACCAGACCCTAAAGGCCACCATGAGTCACCTGGCCAAGCACGAGACCCCTCTCCACTTTGCCTTTGCCGGAGGCGAGGATCGGATTAACCTGGCAGTGGCAAAGCGCCTCACCAAGGAATTAAACAAAATCGGATATTTTTCTGCCGGAAGCATTAATCGAATTTCCGCAGAAAAGCTGAATGAAATAGAGCTAATTGACCAGGAAGAAAAAATGTTAGGTGGCTGTACCCTGATTACCCAAGCACCTGAGTTGAACCAGAAGTCCGTATACGATCTGATTCACTGCATGAAAAAATACCAGGGACAGGCGGTTGTCATGCTGTCCGGTCCTTTCGATGAGATGGATTGCTTCCTGGCAAACTATCCGGAACTTGCAGAACTTTTTGATTACAAGGTAAGAATGTAAGGAGCGAGGGACTTGAAAGAGAAAAAACAGTTGTGGAAGCCGGGCAACATGCTCTATCCTGTACCGGCAGTTATGGTTTCCTGCGCGGACATGGAGGGCAAGCCCAACATCATCACCGTTGCCTGGGTGGGGACAGTTTGTTCCGATCCCGCCATGGTGTCCATTTCCCTTCGTCCCAACCGCTACTCTTACGACCTTATTAAGGAGACGGGGGAGTTTGTTATCAACCTGACCAGCCAGGATCTGGCCAGGGCCACAGATTGGTGCGGGGTCAAGTCCGGCCGGGATGTGGACAAGTTTAAGACCATGGGTCTGACGCCAGGCAAGGCAGAGAAACTTGATTTGGCCCCGATTATAGAGGAGAGCCCAGTCAACATTGAGTGCAAGGTAAAACAGATTTTAGAGTTAGGAAGTCACCACATGTTTGTGGCAGAGGTTATGGCCGTCCAGGTCAGTGAACGCCACATGAACGAGACGGGCAAGTTTGAATTGAACGAGTTGGGCCTTGTGGCATATTCCCACGGCGAGTACTTCAGCCTGGGGGAAAAACTTGGAAAATTTGGTTATTCTGTCAAAAAAAGGAAATGACTTTTGGTCAAAAGTGTCAAAATGCCGTTTTACAAATAATAAAAATGTGCTATACTGAATAGGATTAAATACGTTTCAATCGTTTGGAGGTAAAGATGAAACAGTATATTATAAAAGGTGGTACCCCCTTAAGAGGAGAGGTCGTTATCGGTGGTGCCAAGAATGCAGCCCTGGGAATTATCGTGGCAGCGATTATGGCAGATGAGCCAGTGAAAATTGAAAACTTGCCGGATGTTGATGATGTCCGGGTTTTATTAGATGCAATCGAGGGCATTGGAGCCATTGTAGAGAGGATTGACACACATACAGTCCGCATCAACGGAGCCCTGATTAATGATGTAAATGTAGATGAAGATGCCATCCGCAAGATTCGCGGTTCCTACTATTTGGTAGGGGCTCTTCTTGGAAAATACAAGAAGGCCATGGTAGCCCTTCCAGGAGGATGCCAGATCGGAAGCCGTCCAATTGACCAGCACATTAAGGGTTTTGAGCAGTTGGGTGCAGAGGTTACGATCCACCACGGAAAGATTGATGCCAGAGCCGAGGCCCTGGTAGGTCACCATATTTACCTAGACTGCCCAAGCGTAGGTGCAACCATTAATATTATGATGGCGGCCTGCATGGCAGAGGGCAAGACAATTATTGAAAATCCAGCCAAGGAGCCACACATTGTAGATGTGGCCAACTTCTTAAATAGTATGGGAGCCAATATCAAGGGAGCCGGTACGGATGCCATAAGAATCCGCGGTGTGGAGAGCCTGCACGGCAGTGAATACTCCATTATTCCGGACCAGATTGAGGCGGGAACCTACATGCTGGCAGTGGCAGCAACCAGGGGAGATGTTTATATCAAAAATGTAATCCCTAAGCACTTGGAGGCCATTACGGCCAAGCTGATTGAAATCGGTGCCCAGGTGGAGGAGTTTGACGACTGCGTTCATGTCAAGGCAGACCACAGGTTGGGATATGCCAATGTAAAGACCATGCCATATCCTGGATTTCCAACGGATATGCAGCCACAGATGACAACCCTTTTGGCCCTGTCTCAGGGAACAAGTATTGTGACAGAGACAATTTTTGAGACCAGATTTAAGTATGTGGGCGAGCTCAGACGCATGGGAGCCAACATTACAGTAGAGGGCAATGCAGCCTTTATCACAGGAGTGGAGGGGCTTACAGGTGCCCAGGTCAGTGCACCGGACTTGCGTGCCGGAGCAGCTCTTGTCATGGCAGGACTGGCAGGCGAGGGTTATACCTATGTAGACCAGATTCAGTACATCGAGAGAGGTTACGAGAACTTTGCCGAGAAGATTCGCGGCATGGGTGGCCACATGGAAAAGATTGATTCAGAAGATGAAAGGGCAATTCGCAAGTTCAAGATGAAAGTTTCATAATTGGATTAAAAATTGCGGAAAGCCTTATGATTAAAAAACGCCGCGGTTTCCGAGGCGTTTTACTTTATCTTAGTGAAAGGAGTACTTAACGGTGAACGAGAAAGTAAGAACTATATTAGAAGAGGTAGGAAAGGTAATTCGAGGAAAAGAAGAGACCATAGAGACAGCTATGACAGCTATATTGGCCAAGGGACACATTTTGATTGAGGATGTTCCCGGTGTGGGTAAAACCACGCTGGCGGTAGCTTTTTCCCGTGCCATGGAGCTGACAGAGAGGCGTCTCCAGTTTACACCGGACGTTTTGCCAAGTGATGTGGTGGGATTTAATATGATTGATGCAGATGGAGAGTTCCAGTACAAGCCGGGAGCAATCCTCTGTAACCTGCTTTTGGCCGACGAGATCAACCGTACCTCCACCAAGACCCAGTCCGCCCTCCTAGAGGTCATGGAAGAGGGTCAGGTAACGGTAGACGGTGTCACCAGACAGTTGCCAAACCCATTTATTGTAGTGGCAACCCAGAACCCGGTGGGATCTGCCGGAACCCAGATGTTGCCAGAGTCCCAGTTGGACCGCTTCATGGTAAAACTTTCCATGGGTTATCCAACTATGGACGAGGAGATGCGCCTGATTAAGGAGCGCCAGGACATTAACCCACTGGATTTTGTAGAGGAAATTATTTCCAAACAGGAATTGCTTTTGATGCAGGACGAGGTAAAGCAGGTTCATGTAGATGACAAGGTGCTTGCCTACCTGTCCAAAATAGTAGAGGGAACCAGAAACCACTCCATGATTTCTCTGGGAGTCAGCCCACGAGGAACCCTGGC
>JAILSA010000133.1 GCA_024697885.1 Eubacterium sp.
TAGAGTAGTAATTTTTGATGAAAGGATAATTTTCTTCGCTTTGGGAAATCCAGCCAGTGTAGATGATGCCAATTTTTTTACGGTGTTTGGAAGCTTTATATTTTCAACTTTATTCGTGCTTTCTGCTTCCACATCGTGCCATGGCTCAAATGTTTTACCTAAAATATTTACACAAGCATCTAATCTAGCTTCTTGTCTATCATCCGGGTATAATTCATCAACAGCTCCAAGTGTTGTAACTTTTTTCCCCTTTATTTTACTAGGGAATTCTAATTTTGTTACTTTCTTTGATTTTATCTTGATTTTGTAGATCCATGCCTCCTTCTTGTCTTTTGAAATATACGCATGATATTGGATTCCTTTTTTTGTACTTTTGATACTTTTACTTGTTTCCCACTTTTCTTCCATTTTTGCATTTGTATGTGCACTTGCTCTATTTCCTGTCATTAATGCAATTAAAAATACTAAGGAAAAAATAGCAAAGACACTGATTGCTTTTAAAATTTTTTTCATTATGATTTACCCCCATTGAAATAAATTCTCTTAACTCCTATACCTATATAACGATTGAACTCAAGAAAAACTTGCAATTACAAGTAAACTTTTTTATTATTTTTGCAATGACTCTATCTTCTCAGAACGAATTTCTATTACCCTAAGATTTTTATTCGGGTAATCATCCCCCCTTTATGTTCTAAGAAAAGTTATCTCCTTATAAAAGGAGCTGAGCACTAACAATTTTTTTTATTGTTAGTGCAACAGCTCCTTCTTTTATAACTATATTAAAGTTACGAATCTTAAATACAATTCATTACTTTATTTTAGAACTAACCCAAGTGTAGAAAACTAATCTTCCGTCATTACTTCCTTACCAAAACGAACTGCAATAGAATTGGCGTGAGCCGTCAAGTGCTCTGCCTTTGCAAATTGAATTACATCTTCATGTACTTCTCTCAATGCCTCTTCAGAATAGGAAATAATACTGGACTTCTTAATAAAATCATCCACGGAAAGAGGTGAGAAAAATTTGGCTGTTCCATTGGTTGGCAAAACATGGTTTGGTCCAGCAAAATAATCTCCCAAAGGCTCGCTGCTGTATGGTCCAAGGAACATAGCTCCCGCATTTCTTACGCGAGTCATGGTATCAAATGGGTTGGCAGTCATAATCTCAAGGTGCTCAGAGGCAATTTCGTTCACTGCATCAAGAGCATCTTCCATAGTATCTGCCAACAAAATATATCCATAATTCTCTAAGGATTTTGAAATAATTTCCTTGCGGGAAAGTCTTGCCACAAAGTCATCCACCTGAGCGGAAACCTTCTCGGCCAAATCCTTGCTAGTGGTTACCAAAATGGCGGAAGCCAACTCATCGTGTTCTGCCTGAGACAAAAGGTCGGCAGCCACATATCTTGGGTCCGCTGACTCATCTGCCAAAATCATAATCTCACTTGGGCCAGCAACGGAGTCAATACTTACATGTCCATATACAGTCTTTTTGGCCAGGGCAACAAAAATGTTTCCTGGACCTGCAATTTTATCTACCTTAGGAATGGACTCTGTGCCATAGGCAAGTGCTGCAATGGCCTGAGCGCCTCCTACCTTTACCACCTCAGTGGCTCCTGCAAGATTTGCCGCCACCAAAGTAGCTGGAGTCACCTTGCCGTCTGCCCCCGGTGGAGTCGCCATAACGATGCGGCGAACACCTGCCACATGAGCAGGAATAATATTCATCAAGACGCTGGATGGATAAGCGGCCTTTCCTCCTGGCACATAAACTCCCACAGAATCAAGTGGGGTAATTCTCTGTCCCAAAATCACACCGTCTTCTCTGGTTTCAATCCAGGTATTCCTTACCTGCTTCTGGTGAAAATCTCGAATATTTTCAATGGCCTTTTTCATCACCTCAATCAGGCTGTCATCCACCTGGTCATAGGCCTCCTTGATTTCCTCCTCTGTAACATAGAGATTGTCCGCAGTGATTTTTGCGCGATCAAACTTCTCGGTGTAGGCAAACATAGCCTTGTCACCATTTTTCTTAATATCATCTAGGATTCCATTTACGGTTTCCTGGTACTGATCATAATTGTTAGGACTTCTCTTTAAGAGATCCTCCAAAATATTCTTTTTGCTCTCCTTGGTCAAAGGAACGATACGCATATATAAGCCTCCTTTATAAAGCCTGCTTCAAATCCTTTACAAGCTTGGTGATTCTCTCACGCTGCAATTTCATGCTAGCTTCATTAACAATTACACGGGCTGAGAGGGGACAAATCTTTTCCAAAACTTCAAGACCATTGGCCTTGAGAGTAGAACCCGTCTCAACAATATCAACAATAACCTCGGACAGTCCAACAATAGGTGCCAACTCAACAGATCCGTTGAGCTTAACAATTTCCACTGTCTGATGTTTCTCATTGTAAAAATAATCCTTGGCGATTTTGGGATACTTAGATGCCACACGAATTACCTGATTCTTCTTCAAAAGCTCCTTGGCAGAGGCAGGGCCTGCAACGCACATGTCACACTTTCCAAGGCCCAGATCCAAGACCTCAAGAACTCTTCTTCCCTCTTCCATAATAGTATCGGAACCAACCACACCAATGTCTGCCGCTCCGTACTCCACATAGGTAGGCACATCTGAAGTTTTTGAGAGGAAGAATTTCAAGCCAAGCTCCTCGTTGACAAAAATCAGCTTTCTGGTTTCCTTGTCCTTCATTTCCTCACAGGTAATTCCTGTCTGCTCCAAAAG
>JAILSA010000140.1 GCA_024697885.1 Eubacterium sp.
AATTCTATACCAAAATATACGACCACGACGGCAACCTCCTATTGGAAAATAACAGCCCGGGCGAAAGGGTTATGAAGGAGTCCACTGCCTGGCTTTTGACCAGCGCCATGGAGGATGTTATGACCTCCACCACTGGAAAGAGGGCCAACTTCACCTCCCCTGAAATTAAAATTGCGGGAAAAAGTGGTACCACCACAGGAGGCAAGGATTACTGGTTTGTGGGCTACACTCCAAGCCTGACAGCTGGAATCTGGGCAGGCTACGACGACAACTCCAAGCAAAATTCCGGCTCCTACCACAAGGATATTTGGAAGGCCATTATGGCCAAGCTCAGCAAAAAAGCCAAGGAAAAAACCTTCCACAAGCCATCCTCCATTGTCAAGGCCTCCATCTGTAGCAAGTGTGGAAAGCTGGCTATTGACGGAATCTGTAACAATGCTGAGGGAGGGTCCACCGTAAAGGAGGAATACTTTGACAAGGAGACAGTCCCAACCCAAAACTGTGACTGCCATGTCAAGGTCAGAATATGTACCGTCAGCGGACTTCTTGCCAGCGACAACTGTCCAGCCGACAAGGTAAAGACCAAAATTTACCTACAAAAAAAGGAGACATCTGAAACCACAGACACTCCTCTTATTATTCCAAACTCCTTAAATGAAGCCAATATCTGCTATCTCCACAATTAGAGATAGGAATCCTCCAGGGAAGAAAAAACTTCTCCCCTGAGATCGTAAATATCATCAATCAAAATTTTTAGACCATCTTGGAAGACCAGCGCCCTCTCGTAAGAATCGATTGTTCGCAGGACTCCAAGGTGGTTTTTGTATTGTCCTCCCTCCTTGCGGGAGTCCGGCACAAAGTATTCCACCTGAATTTCCTCCTGGTCTCCCAGCCGGTCCTTCAGAAGGCTTAACTTGGCATCTAAAACTGCCCTCTGGCTCTCTAAAAGCTCTAACTTACGATCCGTAAGTCTAGCCGTCTCCTCCGTGGCCTCCTCGTAGCCTGTCAGGGCCTGAAAAGAGGCGAACTGGGCAGCCCTGGCCTCTCTGGCCATAGGGGGATGCTTGGTATAGGGAGGCCTGGAAAGGCCTATAATATCTCCATAATCCTT
Organism: Eubacterium sp.; assembly: GCA_024697885.1. Classification (GTDB taxonomy): domain Bacteria; phylum Bacillota; class Clostridia; order Lachnospirales; family Lachnospiraceae; genus Eubacterium_F. The sequence continues at coordinate 1,112 of JAILSA010000140.1, forward strand.
TTCTCTCACGCCTTGTGACCTCCAATCTGTCGGTTGCGGTCCATGGCCGTCCCTCCCTCCTGGAGGTTCATGCCCTTGAGGATTGCATTTTTTCCGTACTTTTTCTTCACATCTAACATGGCCTTTTGCAACCTCTTCTCCTTTTCCCTCTCCCTCTCCTGCTCTTCATAGTCCACAAAGAGTTCTAACTGCTTAAAGTGGGAGGCGGACTCTAAGGTCTCCCTGGTCACATGGTTGGCCGCAATGGTAAATCTTCGGATGAGAAGTTTTTCATTGACGATCCTGTCATAGAGGTCTAGAACCCCTTCCATAATCTCTCTAGTGGATGAGGTCTTGCCGGGAAAATTCACTGTGCCGTGGGCGTGTTTTGGAACCTTTCTACCGTAGTGGTCCACCGAAACTTCGCCCTTGTAGCCATCTTCTCCCCCCAACTTGTTTCCTATGTCATAGCCCACAGTCAGGACCACCTGATCCGTCATAAGGCCCTTGTCCACCAGGTCAAGAACCAAAAGGTCTGTCATTTCCTGGACCACTAAGCGCCCCTTTGAAAAGTCATAGGGACAGGACAAGACCTGGCCAGAGCTTATGCTGTTGTTCTCCGGTTTGTAGCTCTTGATTTCCTCTAGGGTCACAGGCTCGTAGCCCCAGGCGTGGTCAATGAGAAGCTCAGCATTTACGCCAAAAAGGGAGAACAAAAGGTCCTCATTGTAAAAATCTCCCTGGCCTCCCAAAGAACACCTGGCCACATCTCCCATGGTATACATGCCCTTTGAAGCCAGCTTTTTGGCATAGCCTCTTCCCACCCGCCAAAAGTCTGTAATGGGTTTGTGGCTCCAGAGGATTTCCCGGTAGGACCTCTCATCTAGTCTTGCCATGCGGACCCCGTTCTCATCTGGGTCCATGTGCTTGGCCACTATGTCCATGGCCACCTTGGCCAGGTAGAGGTTGCTGCCGATCCCCGCCGTTGCCGTAATTCCCGTCTCCCGGAAAATATGGCGGATCATTTTCATGGTCAACTCCTCCGGGGTCAGATCATAAGTCCTAAGATAGGGAGTCAGGTCAATAAAGACCTCGTCCACAGAATAGATATGCATGTCCTCTGGTGCCACGTACTCCAGATAAATACTGTAAATCCTTGTGCTGTATTCCATATAGAGGGCCATGCGTGGCTTGGCCGCTATGTAATCAAGCTCCAACTTAGGATTTTTTTCCAATTCTTCCTTGAGGTAGGATTTTCCCTCAAAGGCCCCTTTTCCCAGAGCCCGCCTTCTCTCGGCATTGAATTTTTTTACCTGGGAAACCACTTCAAAAAGCCTGGCTCGTCCCGAAATCCCGCACTCCTTAAGAGACGGCGTGACTGCCAGGCATATGGTCTTTTCAGTTCTCGAAACATCGGCCACCACCAGATTTGTTGTCAGGGGATTTAACCCCCTCTCCACGCACTCCACCGAGGCGTAGAAGGACTTGAGGTC
>JAILSA010000150.1 GCA_024697885.1 Eubacterium sp.
AGCAATTGCCTTTGACGCATTAGATGAAAAATTGGGAAAAGACTTGGAAATTATTGACATCAGCAAGGTCTCTGTCATGACGGATTACCTTGTTTTGGCCACCGGTGGTTCCTCCACCCAAATAGGAGCTCTGGTGGACCAGGTGGAAGAGCGCATGGCCCAAGCCGGCTTCAAAAATCACCGAATTGAGGGAAATAAGAGTTCCAACTGGATTTTGATGGACTACGGCGACTTGGTGGTTCATGTTTTTTCCAAGGAGGACAGAGCCTTTTACAATATTGAAAAGATTTGGATGGACGGAGAGAGAAAAAACCGTTCAGAGCTATAAAAAAATCCAAGCCAGTGAGTCAAGACTCGCTCGGCTTGGATTTTTTTACATTAAGCGGAAGAGTCCAACTACCTTACCTAAAATTACTACATTGTCCACAATAATAGGGTCCATAGAATCATTTTCAGGTTGTAGGCGGTAGTGACCGTCCTCCTTGTAATAGGTCTTAACGGTGGCAGAGTCATCAACCAGGGCCACAACCACATCTCCGTTGTGGGCAACTGGACTCTGCTGGACAATAATCTTGTCCCCGTCATAGATGCCTATATTAATCATGGAATCTCCCCTGACCTGCAGCATAAAAAGGTTGCCGGTTGGGAGTTCTTCGGACAGGAAGGGAAAGTAGCCGCTAATATTTTGCTCTGCGAAGAGAGGGGCTCCTGCTGCCACCTGGCCAATCATAGGAATGTTTCTCATTTCCCTGCGGGTCATATTGAACTCGTCATCCACAATCTCAATGGCCCTTGGCTTAGATGGGTCCCTGCGAATATATCCCTTGCGCTCTAGAGTTTCTAGGTGGGAGTGGACCGAAGAGGTAGACTTTAAATTCACAGCCTTACAAATCTCTCTGACAGCTGGTGGATATCCGTGCGCTAAAATTTCCTGTTTTATATATTCTAAAATTTCTAATTGTTTTTTGGAAATATTGTCCAAACTCATAGAGTACCTCCTGAACACACAAACTTTTACTTTTTGTCATCTCTTGTGCTTTAATTGAGTTAAATATAGCATACATATGTTCTAAAGTCAAACAAATGTTCTGTTTCTTCCTGTGTTTTTGTAATAATTTTCCCTTTATTTTTTATAGACAAACAATCAAATAATAGTTATAATGTTCATTAGTGCAAAAAGCAATTAGTTTAAAGGAGCGTAAGCTAGATATGAACAAGATGAAGGAATTTTTTTCCAAAATGAAAAATGATGAACATCGTGTTTTTGAAATAACAATGTTTTCCGTCAGCAGTGTAGTAGCCCTGGTGGTTTTGGTCTGCATCATTATGCTGGGTAATTTTTACCTGAACCACAGTGATGATATCACAGACGAAGAGGCCAATGCGGGCTCTGTTACAGAGAGTGCCATTACAGAGACAGAGCAGCCAGAGGCCATTCCAACTAAGAACCCTGAGTTGGTAGTTCACGAGGACGACGACTCTGAAATTGACGAGGACTTGGCAACAGCTGAGTACGCCTATACAACAACTAACGTAAATATGCGTGCAGAGATGAATCTGACTGCAGATGTTTTGGACAAGGTCCCATCTGGCACCAAGGTCAAAGTTGTGAAATTGAGCGATGACAAGGAGTGGTGCGAGGTCACCTACAATGGTCAGACCGGATATATTAAGGCGCTTTACCTCTCCACCACCAAGCCAAAACCACTGGCAACCCTGGCTCCAACCACAGCGCCTACCGCATCCAGCGCTACTTCAGCCCCAGTGGCCACCAAAACACCTAAGGTGAAAAAGACCAAGAAGCCAAAGAAGACAAAAAATCCTTATGAAGAGGAAGAGGAAGAAACAGAAGAGACAGAAGAACCTGTAGTAGAAGAAACGGAGGCTCCAACCAAGGCTCCTGAAGCTACGGCAGCTCCAACCAAAGCTCCTGTGGCTACAGCAGCTCCAACCAAGGCTCCAACCAAGGAACCTGTTGTGACGGAAGCCCCTAACAATGGAGAAGAAAACTAAAGTGGATATTCAAGTAGAAAAATTAACTCCCATGATGCAGCAGTACATGGAGACCAAAAATGAATATAAGGATTGTATACTATTTTACCGCCTGGGGGATTTCTATGAAATGTTCTTTGATGATGCCATAACGGTTACCAAGGAACTAGAAATCACCCTGACGGGAAAGAGTTGCGGCTTAGATGAGAGGGCACCCATGTGTGGTGTCCCATTTCATTCTGCCGAGGGGTATATTAATCGACTAGTGGAAAAAGGCTACAAGGTGGCCATCTGTGAGCAGGTGGAGGACCCTAAACTGGCCAAGGGACTAGTGAAGAGAGAGGTAATTCGAATTGTGACTCCGGGAACAAATAGTTTTACCTCTTCTTTGGATGAGAGCAAAAATAATTACCTGATGGGACTGGTGGCCCTTCAGGGGGGCTTTGGCCTTTCTGTGGTAGATGTCACCACCGGAGAGTTTTTGCTGACAGAGGTGGACACCCTGTCAAAGCTCCTGGATGAAATCAACAAGTTCATGCCCTCAGAGATTATTTGCAACGATGCCTTTTACATCAGCGGCGCCGACCTAAATGACTTGAGTGACCGCCTGGGCATTGTCATCTCTGCCCTGGCGCCAACTTACTTTGAGGCAGATGGCTGCAGACGCTGTCTCTGCCGACATTTTCATGTGAATTCCCTAGAGGGCCTGGGCCTGACAGAATATCACCTGGGCTCCATTGCCGCCGGAGCAGTAATGCAGTACCTTGAGGAGACTCAAAAGTGCTCCTTAGCCCATATTTCCAGGATTTTACCTTATCACACAGGAAAATACATGCTCCTAGACAGAAATACCAGGAGAAATCTTGAACTTGTGGAAACCCTGAGAGAGAAGCAAAAGAAGGGCTCCCTTCTCTGGGTTTTAGATAAGACTAAGACGGCCATGGGGGCCAGAAAACTCCGTGCCAGCCTGGAACAGCCCCTGATTGACAGAGAAGAAATCTTAAGGCGCTATGATGCCATCGATGCCATGAACAAGGAAATTATGAAACGAGAGGCCCTGAGGGAATTTTTGGCCCCAGTCTATGATTTAGAGCGCCTTCTGTCCAAAATTTCCTACAAGACAGTAAATCCCAGGGACATGATTGCCCTGGAGTCCTCCCTGGCAGTTTTGCCGGACATTCGCCTGCTCTGTTCGGAGTTTCACTGTGACCTCCTGCAAAAAATCGGAAATGAATTAGACCCACTAGAGGATGTCTACAATCTCATCCACAATGCCATTGAGGAGGAGCCACCTATCTCTGTCAGAGAGGGAGGAATTTTCCGCCCCGGCTACCACGAGGAAATCGACAAATTAAGGTCTGCCAAAACCGAGGGCAAGGACTGGATGGCAAATCTAGAGGCCAGGGAAAGGGAAAATACTGGCATCAAGAATTTGAGAATCAAGTTTAACAAGGTTTTTGGTTACTACCTAGAAGTGACCAAATCCTATGTAGATTTGGTGCCTGACACCTGGATTCGCAAGCAGACCCTGACCAACGCCGAGCGCTATACCACACCGGAACTCAAGGAAATGGAAGATGCCATTATGGGGGCAGAAGACCGACTTTACAGTTTAGAATACGCTGTATTTTGCCAGCTGAGAGACCAGATTTTCACCCAGATGACCCGAATTCAGGAGACGGCTTCCACCCTGGCCTTCATCGATATGCTGGCCTCTCTTGCCTATGTGGCAGAGCACAACCGCTACAGCCGGCCTAAGATTAACAAGAAGGGCCTAATCCACATTAAGGAGGGCCGTCATCCTGTCATTGAAAAAATGATCGACCACGATATGTTTATTCCAAATGACACCTTCTTAGATGAGGATTCCCACCGCCTGGTTATTATTACAGGCCCTAACATGGCAGGTAAGTCCACCTATATGCGACAGACTGCCCTGATTTCTCTTATGGCTCAAATCGGAAGTTTTGTGCCAGCCAAGGAGGCAGACCTCTGTCTGGTAGACCGAATTTTTACCCGTGTGGGAGCTTCTGACGATTTGGCCAGTGGCCAGTCCACCTTTATGGTGGAGATGACCGAGGTGGCCAACATCCTAAATAATGCCAGCAAAAACAGCTTGATTATCCTGGATGAAATCGGACGAGGCACCTCTACCTTTGACGGACTCAGCATAGCCTGGTCCGTGGCAGAGCACATTGTAGACAAGAAAAATATCGGGGCCAAAACCCTTTTTGCCACCCACTACCACGAGCTGACAGAGCTTGAGGGCAAACTAGATGGTGTGCAAAACTACTGCATCGCCGTCAAAGAGGACGGGGAAGACATTGTATTTTTGAGAAAAATCGTCAAGGGCGGAGCTGACCGAAGCTACGGTATTCAGGTGGCCAAGTTGGCAGGAGTCCCAGAGGATGTATTGAGCCGGGCCAGAGAAATCGCCGATCAGCTAGAGAGCAAGGATTCACTCTCCTTAGATGGCATTTTAGACCAGGCCAAGCAGCCGCCTAAGGTGGCAGAACTACCTATGAATCAATTGTCAATTTTTGATGCCATGGGAGGGGACCAGCCCCAGACGGATGATATATTATTTGAGTTGAGGGACATTAACCTGTCCCAGGTGACACCTATGGATGCCATGAATTTAGTTTACAAATGGCAAAAAACACTGCAGGAGCGATGGTAAATTATGATACAAGTTTTAGATCAAGAGACCATTGACCACATTGCGGCCGGAGAAGTAGTAGAGCGTCCCAGTGCGGTTGTCAAAGAATTAGTAGAAAATGCCATAGATGCCGGCGCCACAGCCATTACTGTGGAAATCAAAGAGGGAGGAATCTCTTTTATCCGAATCACCGACAACGGATCGGGAATAGATAAGGGGGAAATTCCCACAGCCTTTTTGCGCCATGCCACCAGTAAGATTCAAAATCTAGAGGACCTTATGGCAATTCACAGCCTGGGCTTTCGCGGAGAGGCCCTCTCTAGTATTGCAGCGGTCTGTCAGGTGGAGCTAATCACCAAAAAGCCTGAGGAAATCACAGGTGTCCGCTATGAAATTCAGGGGGGACGGGAGATTTGCTTTGAGGAGGTGGGATGCCCAAGTGGATCCACCTTTATTGTCCGCAACATTTTTTTCAACACACCGGCCAGGAGAAAATTTCTAAAGACTCCCCGAACGGAGGGCAACTACATCCAGGAGCTGCTTCTTCGCTACTCCTTGTGTCGCACGGACATTCGTTTCACCTTTATTTCCGACGGAAAGACCAAGATTCAGACCAACGGAGATGACAATCTACAGACCAATATCTATTACAATTTTGGGTCGGAGACGGCTCACGCCCTGGTGGAGGTCTCGGCCAGCTCGGAACATGCCAGCCTCACAGGTTTTATTGGAAAGCCTGAATTGTCCCGGGGAAACCGCAGCCTTATGAACTATTATGTCAACGGCCGCTACATCCGAAGCAACATTATAAACCGGGCCATTGAAGAGGCCTACAAGGAATTTTTAATGAACCACAGGTATCCCTTTGTGGTCTTAAAGTTGAATATAGATTCCAGCCTGATTGACATCAATGTCCATCCCACCAAGATGGAAATCCGCTTTTCTAACCAGGATGAAATCTATAAACTTTTTTATGATGCCATATATCAGACCCTAAAAAATATAACCCTGATTCCGGAGACCAATCTGAATCATGCAGATTCCAATATAAAAACGGAATCTCCCATTGTGGAGAAACTAAAAAAAGAGACGGAGAGGACACCAGAACCATTTGAGACCCTTCGCCAGACCATGAATTATATGGCAAACATTCCTGCCATGCCATCCAGGCAGGAAGAAGAAGAGGACAAGCAGTCTAAAATCTTCCAGCAGATGAACCTCTTTAAGGAGGAGATGATTCAGGATGAAAAACCTGTCTTTCGCATTATCGGACAGATTTTTGGAACCTACTGGCTCCTAGAGTACCAGGAGGAAATGCTGATTATCGACCAGCATGCCGCCCACGAAAAAGTCCTCTTTGAAAAACTTATGAAGAGAATGAGAGAGAAAAAACCTCTGACCCAAAATCTTATTTCCCCCATGGTAGTAACCCTGTCCGGCCGGGAATTAGATGTCTTGGAGGAAAACCTGTCTGTCTTTCAGGAGATTGGCTTTCAACTAGAGGCCTTTGGTGACAGGGAATACCTAATTACCGGTGTCCCTGCAGACTTTCTCAATGTGCCATCTAAGGAACTCTTTTTGGAAATGCTAGACTCTCTTTTAGAAAAGGGCAGTCGGGCCACGGACACGGAACTGATTATAGACCACTGTGCCACCATGTCCTGTAAGGCAGCTGTCAAGGGCAACAATGTCTTGTCCTACTCAGAGGCCAAAAAACTCTTTGAGGAAATGCTGGCAATGGACCAGCCCTACCACTGCCCACACGGCAGACCTACTACCATTGCCATGAGCAAGTATGAATTTGAGAAAAAATTTAAGCGAATACTGTAAGGAGGCAGAAGATGAGACCCCTGATTATTTTAACCGGCCCCACAGCCGCAGGTAAAACTGAATTATCCATTGCCCTGGCCAAGGCCATTGGCGGGGAAATCATCTCTGCTGACTCCATGCAGGTCTACAAAAAAATGAACATAGGAACCGCCAAAATCACAAGAGAGGAGATGGAGGGGGTTCCTCATTTTATGATTGACGAATTAGAGCCCGATGAAGAATTTAATGTTATGATTTTTCAGGAAAAGGCCAAAAAATACATGGAAGAAATTTACGGCCGAGGCCATATTCCTATTTTGGTAGGCGGCACCGGCTTTTACATTCAGTCCATCCTCTATGACATTAAATTTACCAAGGAGGAGGGAGACCCATCCTACCGGGAAAGCCTTCAGAAACTAAGCCTTGAAAAAGGTCCGGATTTTCTCTACCAAAAGCTTCTCAAGGTGGATCCGGAATATGCCAAGGACCTTCATGCCAACAATGTGAAAAGGGTTATAAGGGCCTTAGAATACTATCATTTTACCGGGGAGAAGTTTTCCGTCCACAATGCCAGAGAGGCAAGCCGTACCTCTCCCTACAATTTTGCCTACTTTGTCCTGACCATGGACCGGCAAAAGCTCTATGACCGCATCGATCTGCGGGTGGATTTCATGAAGGAGGCGGGACTTCTTCAAGAGGTCAAGGGCCTTTTAGACCAGGGCTATTCCAAGGACCTGGTGTCCATGCAGGGCCTTGGCTACAAGGAGATTGTACCCGTGGTTCAAGAGGGCCTGGATTTAGAAGAAGCCCTCTATGTCCTAAAAAGAGACACCAGACATTTTGCCAAGAGACAATTGACCTGGTTTAAAAGAGAGGACCAGGTTGACTATATAGACAAGGACCTCTACCAGTCGGAGGAGGCAATTTTACAGGATATCCTAAAAATCCTGAAAGAAAAATCCATCATAAAAAATCAGGAGGATTCCCATGAATAAGGAAGATATGTACAAGGAATTTGGAATTAGCGAAAAGGTTTTAAACCTGGGAAATAAGGTTTTAAAGGAAATAGAGGGCCGATTTGAGGCCATTGACCAGGTGGCGGAAATCAACCAGTTAAAGGTGATTCATGCCATGCAAAAAAACAGGGTCAGCGAAAGTCACCTCTGGGGTTCCACCGGCTACGGCTACAATGACAGCGGACGAGACACCTTAGAAAAGGTCTATGCAGACATTTTTCACACAGAAGATGCCCTGGTCCGCTCCCAGATTACCTGTGGCACCCATGCCCTGACCATAGCACTGAGCGGCATTTTGAGGCCGGGAGATGAGCTTTTGTCCCCTGTGGGTAAACCCTATGACACCTTAGAGGGAATTATTGGCATGGAGGGCACAAGTACCAAGGGTTC
>JAILSA010000155.1 GCA_024697885.1 Eubacterium sp.
TCTAGGGCCTTCCAGAGGCGGTCATCGTCTGCCCCGGCATCCCCCCAAAGGAGGTTGGACCGAATAGAGCCCTGAAAGAGAACTGCCTTTTGCTGGACAATGGCAATTTTCTTTCTAAGTTCTTTTAGGTCCCACTCCCTAACAGATTTTCCCTCAATGCGAAGCTGACCCTGACTGATGTCATAAAAGCGGGGAAGGAGGTGGACAAGGGTGGATTTTCCCGAGCCCGTTCCTCCGATAATACCTATAGTCTGGCCTTTTTTTACCTGGAGATTGATGTCCTCTAGGGCAGGCTCGCCTCCCTGGCCATAGGTCATGTAGACATGGTCCATAACAATCTGTGGATCCTGGCTTTGAAGCTGGCTCTCCTCCTCCACCTTCATCCCCGCCTCCATTTCAAAAATGTCCTGGATGCGGCGGCCACAGGCTGCTGCCTTGTTGACGCTGATAATCAGGTTGGCAAGCTTTACTAACTCCACCAAAATCTGAGACATATAATTTACCAGGGCAAAGACCTGGCCCTGGGTCAAAATCCCTGCATCCACTCGCAGGGCTCCAATCCAGATCAGGGCAATCATGGCCCCGTTAATAATCAGGAAGGTCAGAGGGTTCATCAGGGCTGAAATTCTTCCCACAAAGGTCTGCATGTCATTGAGGGTCTGGTTTTCCTCCTCAAATTCCTCCACCTCTTTTTCCTGCTTGTTGAAGGCTCGAATCACCCTGGCTCCTGTCAGGTTGTCTCTGGTTCTCCCGGTGATCTTGTCCAACTGGCCCTGAACCCTCTTGTAGAGGGGGATGCTGGCAAACATGAGGCCAAAGACCACCAGGGTCAAGAGGGGAATGGCCACCACAAAGACCATGGCCCCCTTCCAGTCAATGGTAAAGGCCATCACCATGGCTCCTAGCACAATAAAAGGAGACCTGAGAAAAAGCCTGAGCACCAGGTTTACCCCATTTTGCACCTGGTTGACATCGCTGGTCATTCTGGTAATCATGGTAGAGGTTCCCACCTGGTCCAGGGCGTCAAAAGGCAGGGCCTGGATGTGGGCAAAGAGGTCGTGCTTTAAATCCGTGGCAAAGCCCACCGCCGCCTTGGCTGCAAAGTACTGGGCCGTAAGGGAGGCCGCCAGTCCCACCGCCGCTAAAAGGAATAAGACCAGGGCCATTTTCCATATATAGGTCATGTCTCCCTGGTCGATTCCGCGGTCAATAATAGATGCCATGATTAATGGCACAAAAAGTTCAAAGCTAGCCTCTAAGAGCTTGAATAAGGGGGCCAAAATTGCCTCCTTCTTATAGGCCCTTATGTATCTTAACAATTCTTTCATCTCTTATCTCCCTTGGTCAAAGTCATAGTGTTCTCTCATATAGTCATAAAGTCTCTGGCAAGCTCCCCCCTGAGGATAATCCTGGTAGCATTCCATCATTTTTTTCATCTTCTTCATAAGCTCCCTCTCCGGACTGACCACCTGGTCCAAAAAGCCAAGCAAGTGGTCAAAATCCTCCACCCGGTAGCCCAGGACCTCCTCTTCAAAATGGTCAAAGGCGCAGCCGTAGGTGGCAAAGTAATCCTGGCTGTCAGAACATGTGAGAGCAATAGGCCTTTGAAGGGCCAAAAAATCAAAGTAGACAGAGGAATAATCCGTAATCAGGCCCTTGGCTCCTGCCAGGACCTGGTAGAGGTTGATTTTTTCCTCCCTTAACCACTGGTCGTCTGCCAGAACAATGTGGGGCAGGCGCCTTAGGTCAATAGCGGACAAGTCCTGGGCTGGATGAGGTCGAAAATACAGGGTCAGGCCCCTGTCTTCTAAGGCCCTTTCTAAGGCCTCTAATTCCTGTTCCGTCTCCACCTCCGGCATGCCAAAGGGATAGGTCTTTTTTAAGTTCAAAGAGGCCTTGTCCCTGTGCTGGCGAAAGGTGGGGAGCCAGACCAGGTAGTCCCCAAAATCCTTTTCCATTTTTTTCTGAAAAATATCATCTCTGGGATAGCCAAGAGGCAGAAGCTTGTCCTCAGGGATTCCCAATTTTCCGGTAAAGACATCCTTCCAATTGGCCCCCATGGTCAGGTAGCCATCCACCTCTCCCAACTGGTCGTAGCCGTGGTAGCCCCGGGTGATTTTAATCAGCATGCCATGGCCTAGATGGATGCGGATCTGGCCCTTCCTCCTCTTTTTGATATAGGAGTTGGAGTCCACAATATAGCGGGACCTGTAAAGGATCTTTAACCTCTTTACCTGCTGGCCAAGGCCCCTGGCCTTTAGGGCAAAGGTGTCCACTCCCTCCGGCAGGTCAGAAAACTCCTCCTCCGGCCTGTGAAGGCCCCAGTGGATCTTCACCCTTTTATTGACCCCCTGGCTCAAGAGAAATTCATAAAAGGCCAGGCTATTATCAGAAAAATCCGGATGACTCTCTAGAATGATATCATTCCGAAGAGGTAACATCCGGATTATAGTGATCAAAATTTTTTTGACGATGTTTCCCATTTCGTTCTATATCTCCTGTCGTCGAAGTATATCACAAATCATTCCGTCAAGCTCTGGCTTTAGTTCCTCTAAAGTCACGGGCTCCTGGAAGAGGATTACATTGTGACAGGTGGCATTTACTAACTCCACAATCATGTAGAGCATGAGGTCAGGATTACGAAACTTTCTGCCAGACTCCTCCAGGAGGGCCTTGTAGGCATCGTAAAAAGTAAAATCCTGCTCACTGATTCCACCAGTTACAAGCATATCATGAAATACTCCCCAACTCAAGTTTTTCGATATGAAACGAAGTAAGATTTTGTTGGAGTTAAGACTGTCAATTACGGAATGGACAATGAATAAAACCTTTTCCTCCAGGGTGGGCAAAACCTGCTTGTTGAGGGCCTCTGTGGCCAGGTCAAAAAGTTCCCCGGCCCGCTCGGCAATCAACTTGTCCCTCAAGTCGTACTTGTCCTTAAAATAGAGGTAAAAAGTTCCCTTGGCCACATTGGCCTTGGCTGCAATTTCGGAGATGGAAGTCTCTGTGATTCCCTTGGTAACAAAGAGGTCGAAGGCCGTCTCAAAAAGGGCCTCCCTCTTTAAACGCTTTTTTTCCGTCAGTTTACTAGTCATTCTCTACCGCCTCAGTCTCAATAATAAACTTAACTTCACCGTCCATGTTCTTACTAATTCCGCTGAAGTTTTTGTATTCTTTTCCCGCATCAAGGGTAGCTCTCAAACGAGAAATCAGAGGTTTAATGTCATCCTCATACTTGTCTGTGAGCTTAACAATACCCTTCTTGTTAAATTCATCTATGCCCTCTGCAAACTTTTCAGTTCCCTGACCCAATTCCTGGCTGGCATCTGCAATCTTACCTGCTCCCTGAACTAACTTAGTGGTAGCCTTATTTAAAGCCTTGCCTCCACTTGTTAATTTCTTCATTCCCTTGGCCAGGGTCTTCATGGTCTTGTTAATTTTCTTACTGGATTTTTTCAGGGTCTTGCCTCCCTTGGTCAGCTTGCTATTGTTAGCTGTCAGGGTCTCGCCGCCCTCTTTTAATTTCTTAATGTTGGTCACTAATTCTGGCATGGATTTTTTTAACTGGCCAGATGCCTCTGTTAAACTAGAAGAATTTTTTGACAGGGTGGAAAGGCTATCCATCACAGTGGACACTCCCTCAGAAAGGGCTGTGGCCCCCTGCTTTAACTGGCTGTCCTTTGCCGTCTCTTCTTTCAGTTTTGTAATGGCCGCTTTTTGTCCCGCTGTCACCTTTTTTAGGCTCTCAATGGCCACCTTGACATCCTCGCTTGTGGCCTCTAGCGGCTCAAGGGCTGCTATAATTTTTTCGTTGCTTGCATAACTTGCCTCTAACTCAGTCAGGGCCTCATTCATACTGGTGACGCCGTCAGAAAGATTCTTGGCACCACTCTTTAGGGCTGTGACATTCTCCTTGGCAGCTAACTTGTCCACACCTCCTGTGTAGGTTGTTAGTCCCTCATCAAAGGTCTTTAACTGGCTTGGAAGTCCCTTGGTGGCCTCATAGAGAGCAGTGTTTCCCTGGGCAATCTGGTCTGCCCCCTTGACGTAGGAATTTACTCCATCCACATAGGAATTAACGCCACTGGTATAGGCCTTGATTCCCTTTTTCAACTCTGGGCCAGCCCCTGTCAGGCTGTTGACACCCTTAACATATTTTTGGACTCCGTCCTTTTTATAAGTCTTTACGGCGTCCTCAAACTCTCCCATTTTCTCCGCGAAGGTTCCGGCTCCATCGGACAGGGTATCCGCTCCATCTACCAGTTCTTCTCCAGCCTCCTTGAGGTCATCAATTTTGTCCTCGATTTCGTCTAACTCCTCCACATCGTCAAGGTCCATCTCATTAAAGAGGGCGGAACTTCCATAGGTGTAAGTGTTTCCCAGCTCACAGTTCTCCACATGGGCCTCAATGGTAAAATCGCTGGTGAGTTTGTCTGCCATATCCTCTGAAAAATCTTCGATCTGCAGGCTCTCTGCCAGACCCGGCAGGCCGTAACCCACAACGATACAATTGCTTCCCTCGTTAATGACCTTGCCATTGTCCACCTTTACATCAGAGTATACATCCTGGTCCATAATCATACCAGTCACCATAACAAATGGGGTGTAGATAGTAGTCTTTTCTCCCTCTACCACCTTGGTCTGCTTGGACTTGTTTATATACTCCACATGGATTTCTAACTGGCCAGACTTGCCTAAAAGGTCCTGTGGAGCAATGTCTTCACCGTCTAGCTTGTAGCTGATCTTCAGCCCCACTGGCAATTCCTTGTCTGTGGTTCCCTGATAATAGATATCCTTGTCCCCGGCATTCCAGGTCACATCCTGGCCCGCCTGGTCAAAGGTCTCATCTCCCTTTACATTTTTGATCTCTGTCAAATGGGAAAAATCCTCTACATTTCCCCCCTGGCTGCCGGAGTGCTCTAACCAGTCAGACACGGTGGTGCTTGTAACGCTGCCATCCGCCCCTGCATTGACAAATACAGTCTCCTGTTTTTTTACCTTTTCACCGTAGGAAACTACTCCGTTACTCAGGACCAGACTCAGAGCCAAAAGTCCTGATATAGCAGTTTTTCCAAAATATTTTACATTCTTCTTCATAATATCTTCCTCCGTTTTTTAATAATCTATCTTTCTCATATCCCATGTGGTCTTGCAAATAGCCTTGTCAAAAACTGTCAGCATAGCCGGCAGCTCCACAATAACCACTACCATACTGATAATAGCTCCCCTAGAAAGCAGGGTACAGATGGAGCGAATCATGTCGATATTTGATGACAGGGTGACGCCGAAGGTGGCGGCAAAGAGGCTCAGGCCGCTGACCAAAATAGACTTGATGGAGGTCTGGTGGGCAATGGCCACTGCCTCCTTTTTAGACTTGCCCCTGTTTAACCTCTCCTTGTGGTAACGGCTGGTCATCAAAATCGCATAGTCCACGGTGGCACCTAACTGGATGGTACCAATGACGATGCTGGCCACAAATGGCAGGGGTGTGTTGGTATAATAAGGCACGCTCATGTTGAGGAAAATGGCGAACTCAATTACAGACACCAAGATCGTAGGCAAGAGGATGGACTTAAAGGTCAGCATAATAATTACAAAGATGGCCAGGATGGATACTGTATTTACCGTATTCAAATCCACATCTGTTACATCCTCTAGGTCCTTGGTTAAAGGAGCCTCTCCTATGACCATGGATTCTGGGCTGTAGGACTTTACAATCTTATTGATATCACCAATCTGCTTGTTGACCTCGTCTGTGGCACTCTTGTAGTCGGAGCAGATAAATTCCAGCTCATAATCACGGCTCTTTAGCATTTCCTTAAACTTGTCTGGCACCATGGAATCCGGAATTCTCGCCCCCACAAAGGAGTCCATACCCAGAACCCATTTTACTCCCTCTACCTGGTTAATCTCATCGTTTAACTGAACCCGGTCCTGGGTCTCAAGGCCATTTTTCAAAAGAAGGACATGCATGTTGTTCATGTCAAATTTCTCATTGAGCTTTTGGTTGGCCACAGCCGAATCCAAATCCTGAGGCAGGGAACTGTCAATGTTGTAATAGATCTCGTAATTTTTGTTGCCGTAGTAGGCAGGTGGCAGGAGGATGACAAAGAGTCCAATAGCCACAGGCCAAAGCTTTACAATAAACTTGGATGTTCTCTTGAACTTTGGGAAAAAACTTCTGTGGGTGGTCTTATCAATCAACTTGTCAAAGCAAAGGATCATGGACGGCAGGAAGGTCAGGCAGACAATCACGCCAAAAACAACTCCCTTGGCCATAACCAAACCCAGGTCCATGCCCAGCTTGTAGGTCATAAAACACAGGGCGGCAAAACCGGCAATGGTAGTAATAGAGGAACTGGTTACGGACACGAAGGTGTTTGAAATGGCATGCTTCATGGCCCGGTTCTTATCTCCCTCAAACCTCTTTTTCTCCGCCTCATAACTCTCAAAGAGGAAGATGGAGTAATCCATGGTCACACCCAACTGAAGGATGGCTGTAATGGCCTGAGTGACATAGGAAATCTCTCCAAACATAATATTGCTTCCCATGTTGTAGACCACAGCCACGCCGATTCCCGCAATGAAAATAAAGGGGATGGCGGCGGACTCCATGGCAAAAATCAAAACCAGAAGAGACAGGGTCACTGCCACCACTACATAGATTGGCATCTCCGACAGAGCCAGGTTTTTAATATCCGTTACTATACCTGACATTCCTGAGATAAAGGCCCTCTCCCCCACATATTCCCTCATGGCTGTCACCGCCTCCATGGTGGTGTCTGAGGATGTGGTGTCGTCAAAAAGGGCGATCATCATGGTGGCATCCCCGTTAAAAAGCGCCTCCTTGTACTTGTCTGGCAGCATCTCTACCGGAACACTGATATCCATAATATCGTCGTACCAGATTACCTTTTCTACATGGTCAATCTTCTTTAGACCCTCCTTCAGGTCTACAATATCTTTTTTCTCCATGTCTTCCACTATAATCATGGAAAAGGCTCCCATGCCAAACTGGTCCACCATAGTGTCCTGGCCGGACACGGTTTCCAGGCTAGATGGCAGGTAGCTGAGAACGTCATAGTTGATTCGGGTTGAAACATATCCAATTCCAGCAGGAATCAAGAGGACTAGAGAAAGGATGATAATCAAGATCTTATGCTTGACCACCCATTCGCTAAATTTCATTATCAAAATGTATTACCTCCTTGTATTTCCGGCCTTATTGATAAAAATTATCAAAAAATGACCGTTGGTCAGATTTGTCTTGCAAGAATAATAACACAAAACTGACCACCGGTCAACAATTACTTTTTTATTCAAATTTCCTATTAATCAGACAGATGCCAGATCTCCTGGTTGTACTGGGCAATGGTGCGGTCGGAGGAGAAAAATCCTGCCTTGGCAATATTGACCAACATCTTGTCTGCCCACTCCATCACATTCTCATAGTCGGAGTAGGCCCTCTCCTTGGCTCTCACATATTCGTTAAAGTCTGGGAAGGTCATAAACCAATCCTTGTTGAGAAGCTCCTTGTAGAGTTCATTCAGCTTCTTCTTGCTGCCGATGGACAGCATTTTTTTGCTGACAATAAAATCTACAGCCTCCTGGAGAACCGGATTTTCCCTGTAGTAGTCCATGGAGCAGTAGTCCCCCCTGTCGTAGCGGGCAATGACGGTGTCGCTGTCCTCACCGAAGATGTAAATGTTATCATCTCCTACCAGTTCATGGATTTCCACATTGGCTCCGTCCTCAGTTCCCAGCGTAACGGCCCCGTTTAACATAAACTTCATGTTGCCGGTACCGGAGGCCTCCTTGGAGGCCAGGGAAATCTGCTCAGAAATGTCGCAGGCAGGAATCAGTTTTTCCGCCAGGCTCACATTGTAATTTTCCACCATAACCACCTTGAGGTATGGGCTGACTTCTAAATCTCCCTCGATTAATTTTTGCAGGCACAAAATCAGGTGAATAATGTCCTTGGCAATCACATAGGCCGGCGCTGCCTTGGCGCCAAAAATCAGGGTGATTGGCCTTCTTGGAATCTTGCCCGCCTTAATCTCTAAGTACTTGTGAATAGCATAGAGGGCATTGAGCTGCTGTCTCTTGTACTCGTGAAGTCTCTTGACCTGGATGTCAAAAATAGAATTCACATCCAACTCAATTCCCTGGTTTGCCATAAGGTAGTCTGCCAGGGCCCTCTTCTTATTTTTTTTAATCTCAATTAATTGTTCCAAAACCTTTTCGTCACCCCTGTAGGCCAAAAGGTCCTCTAGTTTGGAGGCATCCTTCTTAAAGTCCTCTCCAATGGTTTCCTCGATAAAATCTGTCAACTGGTGGTTGCAGTGAAGGAGCCAGCGGCGGAAGGTAATGCCGTTGGTCTTATTGTTGAATTTGTCCGGATAAATCTTATAAAAATCCTTGAGCTCACTGTTTTTTAGGATTTCCGTGTGGAGGTAGGCCACGCCGTTGACGCTGTGTCCAAAGTGCATGTCCATTCTGGCCATGTGAATCAGGTCACCCTCAATAATAGCCAGGGCTGGATCCTTGTATTTTTCCCTGACCAGCAAATCCAATTTTTCAATGATTGGAAGGATCTTTGGTGCCACCTTCTGGATAAAGGTCTTAGGCCATTTCTCCAGGGCCTCCGCCAGTATGGTATGGTTGGTGTAGGCACAGGTGTCTGTCACAATCTGAACTGCCTCTTCAAAGGCAATCCCCTCCTCCTCTAAGAGGCGAATCAACTCCGGAATCACCATGGATGGATGGGTGTCATTGATCTGAATCTGAACATAGTCAGGTAAATCATGGAGCTTACAGCCCCTCTCCTTGGCCTCTGCCAAAATCAGCTGAGCCCCGCAGCTCACCATAAAGTACTGCTGGTAAACTCGCAGGAGTCTTCCCTCCTCATCGCTGTCATCAGGATAGAGAAAGAGAGTCAGATTCTTTCTGATTTCTTTTTTGTCAAACTTTATGCCCTTTTGAATCAGGGACTCGTCCACGCTGTCCAAATCAAAGAGGTGGAGACGGTTGCTGCCCTGGTCGTAACCAGTTACCATAATGTCATACATGCAGGCCTCCACGTCAAAGTCTCCAAAGGAGACCTGGAAGTTTCGCTTGCTTCGGATGAGCCAGGAATCCTTTTCAATCCAAGGATTTGGCTTTTCCTTTTGCTTACACTTTTTGAAGACCTGGCGAAAAAGTCCCTCGTGATAGTTGAGGCCAATGCCGTCTCCGTAAAGTCCCAAAGTGGCAATGGAGTCCAAAAAGCAGGCCGCCAACCGGCCCAAACCACCATTTCCCAAGGAAGGCTCTGGCTCCCTCTCCTCTAAATCAGACAACTTCTTGCCCGCTTTCTCTAATTCCTCCGCTACCTGGTCATAAATTCCCAGATTAATCAGGTTGTTGCTGAGCAACTTACCGATCAAAAATTCTGCGGAAATATAGTATAGTTTCTTCTTGCCGGAAATTTCTTTTTTCTGGGCCAGTTCCTGCACCATCTGAAGCAAGGCTGCATAGGTCTGATCTAAATCTAATTCCTTAAGACCCTTTCCGTATTTTTTCTTAACAAAACTCTCTAGCATGTCTCTCCCTCATTTCCCGGTAGATATCCTACTCTTCATTTGATGTTGTAGTCTCTGTAAAAGCAAAGTCAAACTGACGACTACCAGATGTGATTGTGATTTCATAAATGCAATCATCCACACCCTCATAGGTGGCTGTAATGTCATATGAACCCTCTGGCACACTCATGGAATAATATCCATTGGCATTGGTTGTAGCCTGGTAAACTCTTCCGTCATAGCGGTTGGTGGCAGTGATAATCTGTCCCGCAATAGCCTTCTGATTTGCATCCTTTACAATACCCACAAACTTCTTGGCTGTCTCTACCTTGAGATTTACAGTCAGGCTTGTGCTAATGCTTGGATCCGCCTTGTCCTTTACAGTGACGGTGGCGCTATACTCTCCTGCCACACTTGGGCTGCCGCTGATGGTTCCATTTTCATTCATGGTAATGCCACCTGGCAGATTTTCTGCGGTGCAGAGGTATTCTCCACTTCCGCCACTGGCCTCTAATACCTTAAGGCCCTCAATCTCCTGGTCAAGTACCAGGCTTCTGCTGCGCCCCAGGCCGTGGATGGCGCTGGCGCTTCCCACTGCCACATAAATGGTCTGACTTACACTATTGCCCAACTCGTCCGTAGCTGTCACAGTAATTTTTCCATCTTTTCCAGACAGCTCATACTTGCCGCTAAAGGTCAAAACATTCTCTGTCTGGCTGTAGGAAATTCCAAGAACTCCCCCTGTCACCTTGTAGGATACATCACCGCAACAGTAGTCGCTTAAATCCACTCGTTCTTCCATCTCCTGGCCCAAAAAGCCAGTCCAGTAAAGGTTCTCCGGTGTCTCAGGTTTTACAAAGGCCACCTGGCACTCTGCTGCCTTGGTTCCGTTGCCACTAAGGCTTGGAACGCTGACCTGAACAAACTCTCCCTCTGTCAGATCATTGCATGTGGAGAGAAAAATATCATAGGTCTTGTTGTTGTAGCTGCGAATTCTGCGAACGCTGTAACTTCTGTTATAATTTCCAGCACTGTATTTCTTGCTCTTAACGACAAAATCTCCTGTATTAATTACCTTTGCCTTATTGAGTTCCACTCGGATACAATCTCCTGCCAGGGCTCTGGCACTTGTGAGATTAATGGCATCCTTGGACAAAACTTTAATTTTGCAGGTTGCCTTTTTATTGCTTCCCTCTACCGACTTAACTGTAATGGTTGCGGTACCAGCCTGTTTACCTGTGACCACACCTTTTTTGGTCACCTTGGCAACTGAGGTGTCGGAACTTGTAAAAGTCACCTTCTTGTAGCTTCCGCTGGCTGGCAAAACCGTCGCAGTCAGGGTAAGTTTGTCTCCCTTGTAAATCTCTGCGCTGGTCTGATTCAGGCTGACGGAGGTAACTTTTTTTACCACCTTGACCTTGATTTTAGCTCTTTTGGCTGGATTTTTCTTGGATTTGACCGTGATTTTACAGGTGCCCTTTTTGACTCCCTTGACATAGCCAGCGGAAGTCACTTTGGCCACCTTCTTATTGCTTGAAGAATAGGTCACCTTCTTGTTTTTCTTTTTGTTAGGTGTCACTGTTACTGTTGTGGTCAGTTTAACCTTCTTACCCACTGCCACATGAACCATGGAGCCATAATTGCTTGCCACCTTGACCTTAGACACTCGAACCGCGGCGTCGGCCTCTGTGGAAAAAGCTCCTCCCAATACCAAAACCCCCATCAAAAGTAACACAGATTTCACTAAATTCTTCATTTTTAAATTTGCCTCATTTCTAAGTATACTCTACATCATTTTCTTACTTTACAAGTTCTGCAATCTTGTCCTTGTTAATCAGACCTACAGAGCGATTTACCTCCTGGCCCTTGTCCATAACCACCA
This sequence comes from Eubacterium sp., assembly GCA_024697885.1. Classification (GTDB taxonomy): domain Bacteria; phylum Bacillota; class Clostridia; order Lachnospirales; family Lachnospiraceae; genus Eubacterium_F. Next base: position 11,443 of record JAILSA010000155.1, read on the forward strand.
GGGTAGGAATGGAAACTACGCGGAACTGCTGAGCCAACTCCGGCTGCTCGTCCACATTTACCTTGCCAACCTTTACCTCATCCTGGTCTTCACCGAACTGGTCTACCAGTGGAGAGAGCATCTTACATGGTCCACACCAGGCTGCCCAAAAATCCACCAAAACCTTCTTGTCGGAATTTAATACCTCTGCTTCAAAATTGTCCTTTGTAATTTCTATTACTGCCATTTTTCTACCTCCTGTAAAAAATTATTTTTCTTTTTTTCATGGGACTTCTGTCCCAAAAACAAAAGTTTATTGTTTCATTATATCAAACTATGGGGTAACCGTCTAGTTGAACAGGCCCTATTCCTCCTCCTGATTTTGGAAGTTTCTAAGGCTCTCCTCCACCCTTTTTACGTCCGCTTCCAGGTCCCTGGCAGACATGAGCCGACAGCCAGCTCCCCGGATAATCACCTGCTCTAAACCGTCGGAAGTGGCTACGATAATGTCGTACTTTTGGCCATTTTGGTGGGCGAACTTTTCTATGTACTGGTCCGCCGTCTCCGCCTCCTTGGTATAGACCACCTTGATGTTGTGGTAGTCAATCACCTCGGTCTTGTGGTTTTGAACCCGGTAGGCGTCAAAGACCAAAATCAGCTGAAAGCCCTTGTAACCCTGGTAGTTGCAGAGAATGTCCATAAGCTTTCCCCTGGCTCCGTCTATGTAGTCCCCCGCAAGTTCTGCCAAGTCCTTCCAGGCAAAAATAATATTATAGCCATCCACCAACATGAATTTTTCCCGGACTTCCTTTTTCTTAGGGGCCTTGGAAAGCCCCACGGGCTTGGCCTTCACCGACCGACCCCTCCGGCTGGAAATTCCCTTGTGGGAAATAGGCCCTGACTTTCGGTTGGCAGAGGAGGCTCTGGCAATAATGTCATCGATTTCCTCCACTCCAAGCCAAACCTCTTCTGTTCTCTCTGAGCCCTCCCAGTCCTCATTCTCACTGGCCTGGTCCTGACCAAAATCCACCTGACAGTGCATATAATCTGCCACCTGGTCCCAGTCCACATAAAAGCCGGAGCCGTGGGCGCAAAAAACAGAATTGGAAGGGTTTTCTAAATCTCTGTCCGGGTCGTAGGCAAGTTCTGCCACCACCTGGTCCTGCCTCTTGCAAGGCCGATAACCATCTGGCATGCAGACCAGTCTTCCCCTTCCTCTGGTATAGGTCACCACCTGTCTTGCGTAGTCTCTCATGGCGGCCACCGGTCCCTGGCCCTCCAGAACGGACATGCCACCCTGGCCCTGGGTCAGGGTAAAATCTGCCTTCATCTGGTCCAAATCTGTCATGGCCCTGCCAAGACTTTCCTCTGGCAATTCTAAGCGGTAGTGGTAGTAGGGCTCTAGGAGCACATTTTCCGCCTGCATAAGTCCCTGGCGAATAGCCCGGTAGGTGGCCTGGCGAAAATCTCCCCCCTCCGTGTGCTTGAGGTGGGCCCTTCCTCCTATCAGGGTAATTTTCACATCCGTCAGACTGGACCCCGTCAAAACTCCCACATGATCTCTCTCTGCAATATGGGTCAAAATCAGCCGCTGCCAGTTTTTGTCCAGGACGTCCTCCTTGCACTGGCTGTCAATGACGATGCCAGAGCCTGGCTCCCCCTCCTCAATCCAGAGGTGGACCTCCGCGTAGTGGCGAAGGGGTTCAAAATGTCCCGCCCCGTGAACGCCTCCCCGGATGGTCTCCTTGTAGACTATACTACCCTGGTCAAAGGTCACTTTTATGTTGAATCGGTCCTCAATTAGCTTCTGGAGAATTTCAATTTGCACATCTCCCATAACCTGGGCCAAAATCTCCTGCTTTTTCTCATTCCAGACAATGTGAAGTTCTGGCTCTTCTTCCTCCAAAATCCTGAGTTTGGGAAGCATGGTGGAGACATCTACCTCCGCCGGCAGGACAATGGCATAGGTCAAAACGGCCTCTAAGACCGGAGCCACTCCCAGGCCCTCACAGCCAAGTCCCTGGCCCGCCACGGTCTCCGTCAGGCCCGTCAGGGCACAGACGCAGCCCGCCTCCACCTGGTCCATAGTCTCAAAGCGGTTTCCCGAGTAAATTCGAATTTGATTGACCTTTTCTGGATTGTCTGATCCCGGGTAAAAAATCTCCTGTCTGGCGGACAAAGTCCCCCCTGTCACCTTTATATGAGTCAGGCGGTTTCCCTTGTCGTCCCTGGTAATCTTAAAGACCCTGGCCCCAAATTCCTCTCCGTAGGCAGGCTCCAAAACCAGGTCGGAAATTCCCTCAAGAAGGTCTTCCACCCCCTGGCCAAGAAGGGCCGAGCCAAAAAAGACTGGGAAAATTTTTCTCTCCCAGACCAGGCCCTGCATGGTCTCCTGTGAAATCTTTTCCTCCTCCAAAAACTCCTCCATGGCCTCCTCGCTGCCATAGGAAACCTCCTCGTAGAAGTCGGAATTTTTCTCCTGGGAAAAATCCACCACTCCCTCTCCCAGGTCCCTTTTTAGGCCCCTAAAAATCTCCTCCTTGTCTGTCCCCGCCTGGTCCATCTTGTTGACAAACAAAAAGGTGGGAATCCCGTGTTTTTCCAGGAGTTTCCACAGGGTCAGGGTGTGGCCCTGGACCCCATCCGGCCCGCTGACTAGCAATATGGCATAGTCAAGAACCTGGAGAGTTCTCTCTGTCTCCGCGGAAAAATCCACATGTCCCGGCGTGTCAAGAAGGGTAAAGTTCCAGTCCTTCCAATCAAAGACTGCCTGCTTGGAAAAAATGGTAATACCCCTCTCCTTTTCCAAATCATAGGTATCTAAAAAGGCGTCTCCTTTATCGACACGCCCTTTTACTCTAATCTTGCCGGTCACATATAGGATTTCCTCGGACAAACTGGTTTTACCGGCATCCACTGCCGCCATGATTCCAAGACATATTTTCTTTCTATCCACTATGTCACCTCATATAATTCTATTTTACTTAGTCAAGACTCGCTCGCGAGTCTTGCGCGCCGACTGAGTTAAATGGCATCCAAGGCCTGCTGAAGGTCTGCAATCAGGTCCTTCTTATCCTCCAAACCACAGGACATACGAACCAGTCCTGCAGGAATGCCGGCATCATTTAACTGCTCATCTGACATCTGGCGATGGGTGGAGGTAGCAGGGTTTAAACAGCAACTTCTGGCATCTGCCACATGGGTCTCAATAGCCGCGATTTTCAGCTTGCCCATGAAGGCCTCAGCTGCCTTTCTTCCTCCCTTTAATTCAAAGGAAACTACGCCACAGGTGCCGTTTGGCATATACTTCTGAGCCAAATCGTAGTAGTCATCTCCCTTAAGTCCTGGGTAAACCACCTTTGCCACCTTGTCCTGTGCTGCCAAGAACTCAGCAACTGCCAGGCCGTTTTCCACGTGGCGAGGCATGCGGACATGGAGGGACTCCAAGCCCAAATTCAGGATAAAGGCATTCTGTGGAGACTGGATACAGCCAAAGTCTCTCATGAGCTGGGCTGTACACTTGGTGATAAAAGCTCCCTCTTTACCGAACTTCTCAGCATAGGTAATTCCGTGATAGGACTCGTCTGGTGTGCAAAGTCCTGGGAATTTTTCCTTATTTGCCATCCAGTCGAACTTACCGGAATCCACAATAACACCACCTACTGCAGCTCCGTGGCCATCCATGTACTTGGTGGTAGAGTGAGTGACAATGTCAGCTCCCCACTCAATTGGTCTGCAGTTTACTGGAGTTGGGAAGGTGTTGTCCACGATCAAAGGCAATCCGTTGGCATGGGCCACCTTGGCGAATTTCTCAAT
>JAILSA010000189.1 GCA_024697885.1 Eubacterium sp.
AGCCAAACATCAGGCATGGCCTCCCATGGATACTTACTGCTATAGGATAGCTTGGAATAATTGTCCATGCCGTGAAGGTCGTTCTGGATTTTTACAATTTTTCCACTTCGGTAGGTGGTCTCCCCGTTGCCGCCATGGGCAGTGAGGGCCAGTCCCGGTCCGTTCAAAACCTTGACCTGACTCTGGTCTTCTCCCAGCGTATCCCAGATACCTCCCTCTTCCTTGGCCGTCCAGAATGGATGGTCTTTTTTCATATGGAGACAGAGGAAGGCCTTGCCCATCCAGTAGACAGACTCCGTACAGGAGTAGCCCTGAACCAGTGGCGCAAACTGTCCGTAAAATCCCATGGTTGGAATGCCATTCCACATAAAGTCTTCTCGACCCAAAAACTGCATGAGGGAGCCGGAAGAAATTCTTCTGGCAAGACCCGGATTGGCCGTCGGATTTTTCAGGTAAAAGTTCCCGTCGAAGGCGGACACTGTGGCGAAGCGGTAAATATTACTTCTTCCCCACATGTTAGTGAAGCCGTCCTTGTCAAACATGCGGTCGTAGGACTCCATTAACTTGTTGGAATGCTCCTCGATCTGGCTGGCAATGTATGGCTCTTTTTCATATCCGTATTTCTGGCACCAGAGTGGGCCGTAGAAGTTAAAGGCCCAACAGGAGTAGTAGTCAAAGCACTGGCCGTCACGATACCAGCCATCCCCTGCATAGTAGTCCAAAACGGCGCTGGCGTGGTCGTGCATAATATCTTCCTCAATCTCGTAGCCCTCTCCCGCCAAAAAGGCCATATCTAACATATTAAAGAGACGCCAGTTCTGAGGCACTGTATTTTCTCTGGCAAAGCTCTGGAGGAAGCGGGCCACAATGTCCTTTTCCTCCTTGCTGTAGCGGTCCCAAATCTTGTCCTTGCAGGTCCAAAGGCAAATTACCAGGGCCGAGGTCTCCACCGTCTGCTGGAAAGGACGGAAGGGATCCTCGTGATCTGTCATGTCCTGAAGCATCTCATAGGTTCCCACACAGATCGGGTCCTTGGGATCGCAGGAGCGAAGAATCTGATGGGCATAGTAATCTCTTAGATTAATGCCATCAATAGTCAAGTCTTCCTCCTCTTCAATCAGGGGTGCCGCAATGAAAAAAGTCCTGGTCAGGCCCTCAAACATCTCGGCCCTCTCCTCTGCAGCCCTCCACTTAGGAGCGGACTCCTTGTGCGGATAAGTGATTTCCGTTTCTTTACGCGGAAGAACCACCGGTGTTTCAATATCCTTAATATTAGTGAAAACTCCATTCAAAATATGTTTTGCCGCATCTACCCAGTCCTCTCTGCTTAACCCCGTATAAGGACTCAAATCAAAATCAGTGTGTTTTGGAATAAATATCATGTTCCTTCTCCTTTCTTTTTACCACAAGAAAATATCCTTCTTGGCCAGTCTCAAAATTCCTTCAATGAAATAGTAATCCCCGTATACCATTGGGAAATTGTGGTCCTTGTCATGATAAGCTGCGCTACAATTTTCTATAATATAGTCTACCCCGTCATCCCAGTTGCTAAGTTCCTCATAGAGGGTGCGAAGAAGTTTCTCTGCCACCCGGGTATAATATTCTTTCTTTTCCTCAGACTCCACAAGGTCTGCTAACTCTAAAAATCCGCATGCTGCAATTCCTGTGGCAGAAGAATCCTCCCATGGGCAATCCGCCGCCTGGTCAAAATCCACTGGAATGTGGTAATTCTCTGGAATTCTCTCAATAAATCTCTGGGCAATCTTTTCTGCCATGTCCAGGTACTGAGTAAATTTTGTGTGGCGGTAGGACAGTGGAAATCCGTATACTGCCCAGGCCTGTCCCCTGGTCCAGCTACTTCCTACTTCCATTCCCTGGCCGCCCTCTGAGCCCAAAAACTCTCCTGTGGCCGGATCAAATCTTCCAATGTGAATCACGGAATAATCCGGACGGACAAACTTCTGAATCACAGTTTGGGCATGGGCCACAGCCACCTGCTGAAATCTTGGATCCTTGGAATGTTGGCTGGCCCAGTAGAGAAGTGGCAGGTTCATCATGCAGTCAATGATAGCCGTTCCCGCCGCCTTGCCATCACAGGGATCGTTCCAGGCCCTGATATAGCTTCCTGCCAGGTTAAAACGTCCCGCCATATTTTCCGCCGCCAAAAGGCCTCGTCTCATGGACATGTCAGAACCTGTGATTTTAAAATTGGCAATGGCAGTCAGGAGCCATTTGAAGCCGGAATCGTGGTCCATGCCGAAGGGATCCATAAGATTTTTGTCCAGCTTTTCCTCCAAAATCTCCGCCTCTTTCTTGTAGACTTCTTCCCCGGTCAAATGATACATCTGCCAGAGAATACCACCCCAGAAGCCATTGGTCCACCAGAGAATATTTTTCTCTGTCATATCCTCGTAGTGTCCGTTCTCCGTCAGGTAGGGAATGCGATTG
>JAILSA010000201.1 GCA_024697885.1 Eubacterium sp.
AAGAGCTTCCGCTTACATATACTGTGCCGTCTGTGCCCTTGATGGTAACGGTGTTGCCGCTGGCATCTACGATTTTTCCTGCGTTGTAAAGCTTGGTCAGGGTGGAGTTTTTGGTCACAACCCACTTGGAAGTGGAATCCACATAGAGGTTGGCATAACCGCTTCCGCCGCTGCCTGCATAGGACTCGTCATTCAAAAATCCTCCGGTCAAGGTAGAACCGCTTGTCATATAAAAATCCAGGTTGGATACGCTATCCCAAATCACATCTCCCTCCATGGTCTGGCTGATGCCGGTGAAGAGGCAGTCCGCCCCGTTGCTTCCTGTGGAACCCCAACCTCTCTGGTTGGCATTGCCGGTGCACTGAAGGAAAAATGTATTGTCACTTGATGGTACTATTGTAACATTTGAAAGGGTAATTGTCGATTCGGTGTTGGTGGTGTAGAACATGCCACCGTTCTTGGCAGTCAGGGTTCCACCGTTCATTTCAAAAGTGGAATTTCCATCCTCTGCATCACCGGACTGGCTCTGGTAGAGAATTACATTCCAGGTGGTGTCGTTCTGGCTGTCATCTGGCATGTTGCCTGTCAGGTCAGAATCATAAAGGTGGATGGAATTCAGACCCTCGATACAGATGGCCTCGGAATTATTGGCTGTCAGGGTAGCGTCATTTACTGCAATATCTGCGGTGGAGTAAATGGCTGGGGAGCCAGTTCCATTGGTCACATAGGAACCGCCGTCCACTACCATGGTACCGCTTCCGCGGTCGCTTCGAATGGCTGCTGAGGAGCCGCCCGCTGTGCAGACAGCCAGACCCCAGGCATAGAGGGTACCGCCTCCTGCCACATGAATTCCGCCGGAGCAACTCTGCTCTGTGGTAATGGTGGTGCCGCCTACATAAGTGACGCCGTCGCTATAGGAAAAAACTCCAGCTCCGCCGGCGGCGTCGGTGGTAATGGTTCCGCCGTTAATGGTAGTGGTACCGGAGGTGTTAAGAATAGCAGCACCTACACCGTAGAAACTGGAGTTGTCTCCGCCTGTAGAATCAGAAGAAACTCTGCTCACTGTCACATTGTCCAGAAGGACTGTTGCGTTATTGGATACGTTAATAGCATTTTCGTCCGTTCCTGTGGAAGAGATGCTGGTGTTAGAAAGTGTAGTATCGCTGGTGATCGCCTTGACGGAATCGTAGCTAGATACTCCAGAGCTAGTGCTTGTACCCGGAGCACTTCCTCCCGGAGCCTCAGGCACGGAGTCCGCCTGGGCAAAATTTATTCCATAGTTTCCTGTAGCCGCCAAACCTGTGGCAAGAGCTGTAGCCACCGCCAGGGCTGGCACAATTTTTTTCCATGTTCTCATAATGTCTACCTCCATTTCATTATTCCTATATAGTTACCGGAAAAATTCTTTCATGTCTTGTACCCACTATAGCAAATCAAACTTAAACAAAACTTAAAAAAAGCTCCTCTCGAAATTTTTTTCAAGAGGAACTTCTTCTATATGAAATAATTGTTTACAGTTTCCAGCTGACGGCCTCTTTTCTCGCCTCTACAAATCTCTTGTAAATGCCATCCTGGGCCATGAGCTCCTTGTGATTTCCCTTCTCGGCGATTTTGCCCTGGTCCACCACAAAAATCTGATCTGCGTGGCGAACAGTCTTTAGCCTGTGGGCAATCATAATAATGGTTTTTTCCTGGGTCAAAGCCTGAATGGCCTGGGTCAGCTCCCTTTCATTCTCCGGATCCACATTGGCTGTAGCCTCGTCCAAAATAATAATGGGAGCGTCCTTCATCATGGCTCTGGCAATGGAAATCCTTTGCTTCTCACCGCCGGACAGGCTGGCGCCGCCCTCGCCGATCACCGTATCATACCCTTCCGGCAAGGCCATAATAAAGTCATGGCAGCAGGCCTTTTTGGCCACCTCCATCACCTGATCCCGGCTGGCCTCAGGTCGCCCGAACTTAATATTATTTTCCACTGTGTCCCCAAAGAGGTAGACATTTTGGAAGACAAAGGAAAAATTCGCCATGAGGCTGTCCATGCTGTAGTCTTTTACATTTCTTCCCCCCAACAGAACCTGGCCCTGGTCCACGTCCCAGAAGCGGGCAATCAGGTTGCAAAGGGTAGTTTTTCCTCCGCCGGAAGGCCCCACAAAGGCAGTGGTGGTTTTCTCAGGAATTTTAAGGGAGACCCCATCAATGATTTTTTTGTTCTCATAGGAAAAAGAAATGTCCTTGAGTTCAATGTCTAGATGTTCTGGCTTAATGTCCTCTCCCGTAATGTCCATGGTATCCAAATCCAGAATGGCCTGGGCCTTGTCCACCACCATATTGACAAACCTGATCAGAGCGGAAAACGCTCCCATCATCTCTAGATTTCCGTAGACCATGAAGGCGGCAATCGTCATACCGATGGCATACAGGGTCTCCATGCTGCCGTGAATCCAAAAGTACACGGAGGCCAAAATCATGCAGGCGCCGATTAACTTGGTCACAATACTCTGAATGGTCTGGTAGGGAACATAAGTAACCTCCATCTTGGAATTAATTCTAGAGCAGGCTTCGTTGGCCGCATTCAGGCGCTTGGCAGAAGCCCCTGTCAGGCTGTAGGATTTTACCTCGGAGATTCCCTGAATATACTCCACAATAATATCCACTAACTCCTGGTCAAACTTGATTTTTTCCTCAGAAACCTTGTTTCCTGCACTTTGCATAAAATGGTTAATCAGGCCAAAAATTCCCACACCCACCAGGGCAATGAGTCCGATTCTCCAGTCAAAGGCAAAAATCATAAGGATAATCAGGGCTGTGTCAAGAATTCCCTGGCTACAGATCATTACTACACGGGAGGCCACGTCGCTGAGGGCCTCCATGGCATTGGTTACCACGGCAGTAATCATTCCCAGACTATTTTCGTTAAAATATCCCATAGGCAGGTAGCGGAGTTTCTGGGCTATTTCCACTCGCTTATCATTGCAGCTGAGGTAACCGCCCTCCGTCTGCAACATGGTGGACTTCATCTTGCAGATATAAGAAGTAATCAGAGAGACTGCCATAATGGCTACGGAACCCATAATGTATTTTTTCATGTCCTCCCCCTGAAGCAGGCCCATGAGAACGCACATGATAGCAGGAATTTTCAGGGCCATGGCCAGGGATTCAATGACTCCGATCACGATGGCCTTGTGGAATCTTTTTTCATTTTCTCCCCCGGCAAATTTCATGAATTTATTCAAAATCTTAAGCATGAATTTCCACCTCCTCTGCTGTGTCTTTCACCGACATATGAGCTTGCCACATATCCCTATATAGTGGGCAGGTATCTAGAAGGTCCTGGTGCTTGCCTGCGGCCTCCACCTGACCCTCTTTGATCACAATAATCTTGTCTACATCCTTGATGGTAGACAGGCGGTGGGCAATGACAATAACTGTTTTGCCCTGGGACAACTTGGCCAAGGACCTCTGAATCAGAGCCTCGCTCTCCGGGTCTGTATAGGCCGTAGCCTCGTCCAAAATAATAATAGGCGCGTCCTTCATCATGGCCCTGGCAATGGAAATTCTCTGGCGCTCGCCACCGGACAAGTGACCTCCAGCACCTCCCACCAGGGTGTCAAAACCATCTTCCAGGTTCATGATAAAATCATAGCAACCGCTCTTTTTGGCCACTTCTTCCACTTCCTGGTCCGTGGCTCCCGGACGGCCCATGCGAATATTTTCTCGAATGCTTTGGTTAAAGAGGTAGTTGTCCTGAGACACATAGGCCACCAGGCGGTTGTAATCCTCCAAAGCCAAATCTTTTACATTGATGTCACCTATTTTCACCTGGCCGGAATCCACATCCCAGAGGGAGGCCACTAGCTTAGCAATGGTGGATTTACCGCTGCCAGAAGGTCCCACCAGGGCGCAGACGGTGTCGGATGGGAAGTCCAGATTGATACCGTGAAGCACCTCTTCTTCCTTGTAACTAAAATGAACATCTTCCAGATGAATGTCGTAGCCTTCTGGAAGTTTCTGGCTCTCACCTGGTCGCTCCAGCTCTCTGGACTCCAGAACGCCAGCCACCTCCTTGATAATAATTCCCACCTTGGCGATGTCGTCAAAGTATCCACCCAGACGAATAAGAGGTCCTGTAACACCCAGGGACAAAATGGCAAATACCACAAAATCCGCCAGGGCCAGCGAGCCATCTGCTACAAACTTGGCGCCAAAAGGCAAGAGGGTCAAAAAGGCATAGGGCATAAGCACCAGCATGGACACCTGTGGGAAAATACATTTTCTCATCCAGTCAATGAAGGAGTATGCGCACTCCTTGGCATCTGCCACAAAGCGCTCGTAGGCTGACTCCGTTTTTCCAAAGGCCTTAATGACCTCAATACCGTTAATGTACTCCACTGCCGTAGCGTTAATGGCCTTACAGCCCCGAACAGTCCTGCCATAATTTTCCTCATAGCCCACAAACATTCCCAGGGAAATGATTAATCCAACCACCACAGGAATAAAGGAAATAAGGGCCAGGTGCCAGTCTATCATAAACATATAAATAAGAACCACATCCGGAGCGATTCCATTTGAGGTAACCTCCGGCACCACATGGGCAAGGGTTGTCTCTATGCTGTCCACTCGCTCCACAATAATACTCTTAAAGGTTCCGGACGGCGTGTCCTTCACATCACCCAGGGGCATATTCCCTAACTTGTCACAGCAGGCCTTTCGGATTCCCCCCAGCACCGCGAAGGTTGCCTTGTGTGACATGGTGGTGGAGAACCCATTGAAAATCTCCGCTATGGCAAAGAGCCCCACCATAAGACCAAGGCGCCCAATATAGTAATTTAGGTCCTTGTTCCCATCCACAATCTGGCCCACCAGTTCTGCCATTACAAAGTAAGGCAGAAGGCGGCAGGTCACGCAACAGATTGCCAGCAAAACACTGGCAACATAATTTTTCTTCTTGGGCCCTGCCCATTCCATAATCCAGGAAATGACAGAGC
>JAILSA010000216.1 GCA_024697885.1 Eubacterium sp.
CACCTATCCAAAGGGACTTATGTACGGCCTTAATATGTTTGATAGCTGGCTTTATGATGACAAAGAGCCTTTTATCCATGTGGAGAGCGGAAGTGTCTTTGAGGAACTTCGGGCCGCTATGGAGACAGACTATTATGAGAATTTAATTAAGGAGTGCTTCCTTGACAACAAGCACGCAAGCCTGGTGAAGGTGGAGCCTAAGGTGGGCATGACCGCTCAGATGGACCAGGAGGAGGCAGACCGTTTGGCAGCCTGCAAGGCCAAAATGTCCCAGGAGGATTTGGAGCGCCTGGTGAGGGAGACCGAGGAACTAAAGGCCTACCAGGAGGAGCCAAACACCCCAGAGGAGCTTAAGTGCATTCCGCTTTTGGCCAGGGAGGATATTGGCAGGGAAGTGGAGCCTTTTTCCAATATAGAGAGTCAGGTGGAGGAAATACCTTTTCTCCAGCACGATTACCAGACCAATGGAATCGCCTATGTTCGCCTGTCCTTTGACATAAAGGATTTGACCGCCTATGCCCCTTATCTGGGTCTCTTGTCCGAGTTGATTAGCGGTATGGATACGGAGAAGAGGGATAAGCTGGCCCTGAGCAATGAGATTTTAATTCACGCCGGAAGTTTTTCCGTGAGTGCCAATAGCTATGAGAGAATGAGAAGCGACGACTATCGTCTCTTTATGGAAGTGACCACCAAGGTCCTCTACCGCGAGTTGCCTTATCTGATGGAATTGACGGGAGAGATTTTGACCCAGACGATTTTGAAGGATGAAAAACGCCTGAAGGAAATTGTGGGTGAGGTGAGATCTGGCCAGCAGGCATCCAAGCTCGGAAGCGGCCACACCACAGCGGCCCAAAGAGCAGGTGCTTATCTGTCAGACCGATTGGCCTGCGTGGAGTATATTAAGGGAATTTCCTATTACGATTTCCTCTGCGATTTAGAGGACAATTTTGAGGAGAGAAAGGACCAGCTGATTGAGATTTTGCAGGCCCTGACCAAGGAGATTTTTACCAAGAAGAGAATGTCTGTGTCTGTGACCGGAGACGAGGAGGGGGCCAAGGCCCTGAAGGAGGCCCTGCCAAGTCTTATGAGTGCTTTGCCAGACCAGGGGGATGGCGACTTGCCAGAAGCGGTTTACAAGGTGGAGCCACTGCCACAAAATGAGGGATTTAAGACGGCGTCTAAGGTTCAGTATGTAGCCCGCTGTGGTAATTTTGCCAAGAAGGGGATCGCCTACGACGGCTCTTACCGGGTGGTGAAAAAGATCCTTTCCTATGACTACCTCTGGAACGAGGTGAGGGTCAAGGGAGGGGCCTACGGAGTTATGTGCTCCTTCACGCCAAGTGGCTACGGCAGCCTTATGTCCTACCGGGATCCTAATTTGGAAAATACCAATGAGGTCTACAAAAAGATTCCTGATTATCTGGACGAGTTCGATGCGGATGAGAGGGATATGATGAAATATATTATTGGAACCATCAGCGATTTGGATACACCGCTGACACCGAGAACCAAGGGGGCCAGGTCCTATCAGGCCTACCAACTAGGCATCACGCTGGAGGAAAAGCAGAGGGAGCGCCAGGAGGTTTTGGCCACAGACCAGGCCAAGGTGCGCCAGGCGGCGGCCATGGTTCGCGCCGTTTTGGAAGATGAGAAAATTTGTACTATCGGTGGAGAGGAAAAGGTTGAGGCGGCAGCAGACCTTTTTGACCATGTGAGAGTTTTGAAATAAGAAAAGGAGATAACAGTGAGCCAAACTTTTAAATCGGGCTTTGTCACCCTGGTGGGTCGCCCAAATGTAGGAAAATCAACCCTGATGAATCGGATGATTGGACAGAAAATCGCCATTACATCCAACAAACCTCAGACTACCAGAAATCGGATTCAGACGGTTTTTCATGACGAGAGGGGACAGATTGTCTTTTTGGACACCCCGGGAATTCACAAGGCAAAAAACAAGCTGGGTGAGTTTATGGTAAATGCGGCGGAGTCCACTTTTAAGGAAGTGGATTTGGTTCTCTGGCTAGTGGAGGCCACCACCTTTATTGGACAGGGGGAGCGCCACATTGCGGAGGAGTTAAAAAAATCCTCTGCCCCAGTGATTTTGGTTATGAACAAAATCGACAAGATTCGCAAGGACGAGCTTTTGGAGTGCATGAATGCCTACAAGGATATTTTGGATTTTGCGGAGATGATTCCAGTGTCTGCCCAGACCGGGGAAAATATTGAAGATTTGGTTTCCACCATGTTTGACTACCTGGAGGAGGGGCCTCAGTTTTACGATGAGGATACCATTACGGACCAGCCGGTGAGACAGATTGTGGCGGAACTTGTGAGGGAGAAGGCCCTGCGACTTTTGCAGGATGAGATTCCTCACGGCATTGCGGTTTCTATTGATTCTATGAAGCAGAGACCGGGAAAAAATCTTTTCTACGACATCGATGCCACTATCATTTGTGAGAGGGATTCTCACAAGGGAATTATTATTGGCAAGCAGGGGGCCATGCTGAAGAAAATCGGCAGTGCCGCCCGATATGAAATTGAGGATTTCCTTCAGGCCAAGGTCAACCTTAAACTCTGGGTCAAGGTTAAGAAGGATTGGCGAGACAGCGATTTCTTATTGAAAAACTTCGGATTCAAACAGGAAAATGAATAAATTGGAAGGAGGAGGCTGGCCTTGAAAAAACAGGTGATGGGCATGGTTTTATCGGCAAAGACCATCAACGAATACGATAAGCGGGTCGTCCTCCTGACGAGAGAATGGGGGCGAATCTCCGCCTTTGCCAAGGGGGCAAAGCGGCCGAAGAGTCCCCTTTCTGCAACTACGGAGCCCTTTTGCTTTGGGAATTTTTATGTCTACCAGGGCAGGGATTCCTACAATATAGAGCAGGTGGAGGTCAGGGAATTTTTCCCGGAACTGCGAAAGGATTTAGACATGCTCTACATGGCCATGTATTTCTGCGAGGTGGCGGACTATTTTACCAGGGAGGGCATGAATGCCAAGGAAGAGTTAAATCTACTTTATATTTCCCTCAAGGCCCTGTCGGCACCCCAAATTCCCATGGGACTGGTGAGGCGGATTTTTGAATTTCGCATGCTCTATGTTCAGGGCTTAGCCCCTAGGATTTACGAGTGCATGGAGTGCGGGAAAAAAGAAGGGCTCCACCACTTCTACGTAAATCAGGCGGGCATGGCCTGTGACGACTGCAATCCCGGCAGGGGGGGCTACTATGTGTCGGACACCAGCCTCTACACCCTGCAGAGAATTTTGTCCTCTCCCCTAGAGCGTCTTTACACCTTTACCGTCAAGGACAATATTCTGGCGGAACTTGACCGGGTGGTGGGGGCCTACTTTGCCGCCAACACAGACAGGAAGTTCAGGAGCCTGTCCCCTTTGGATTTGTAAAAGGTCTTGAAAAAAACTTTCCCAGATAGTACAATGGGACTTAACGTGAAAAAACATGATTTTTTTGGAGGAATTGCAAGATGGAAAAGACAATGGATAAAATTGTAGCATTGGCAAAAAGCCGTGGATTTATCTATCCGGGCTCTGAGATTTACGGTGGTCTGGCCAACACATGGGACTACGGTAATCTGGGAGTTGAGTTGAAAAATAATGTAAAGAGAGCATGGTGGCAGAAGTTTATTCAGGAGAATAAATATAATGTAGGAGTTGACTGTGCAATCCTTATGAACCCTCAGACATGGGTGGCTTCCGGTCATCTTGGCGGTTTCTCTGATCCTTTGATGGATTGTAAGGAGTGCCACGAGCGCTTCCGCGCAGACCAGCTGATTGAGAATTTTGCTGCTGAGAATCAGATGGAGTTAGATGGCTCTGTAGATGGCTGGGACAATGCCAAGATGGAGAGCTTTATTGCAGATAATAAGATTTGCTGCCCAAGCTGTGGCAAGCAGAATTTTACTGAGATTCGTCAGTTCAACCTTATGTTCAAAACCTTCCAGGGTGTAACTGAGGATGCCAAAAACACTGTATACCTTCGTCCAGAGACTGCACAGGGTATTTTTGTAAACTTTAAAAATGTACAGAGAACTTCCCGCAAGAAAATTCCATTTGGAATTGGTCAGATTGGTAAGTCTTTCCGTAACGAGATCACACCGGGAAACTTTACTTTCCGTACTCGCGAGTTCGAGCAGATGGAGTTAGAGTTCTTCTGTGAACCTGATACTGATTTGGAGTGGTTCGCTTACTGGAGACAGTTCTGTATTGACTGGCTGAAGAACCTGGGACTCAAGGAGGATGAAATCCGTACAAGAGACCATGACAAGGAAGAGCTTAGCTTCTATAGTAAGGCTACCACAGACTTGGAGTTCCTCTTCCCATTTGGATGGGGCGAGCTCTGGGGAATTGCAGATCGTACCAACTACGATTTGACCCAGCACCAGAATACTTCTGGCGAGTCCATGGAGTACTTTGACGACGAGAAAAAGGAAAAATACATTCCATATGTTATCGAGCCATCACTGGGAGCTGACCGTGTAACTTTGGCCTTCCTTTGCAGCGCTTACGACGAGGAAAATATTGGAACTGAAGAAAAACCTGATGTGCGTACGGTAATGCACTTCCACCCAGCTCTTGCACCAGTAAAAATTGGTGTGCTTCCACTTTCTAAGAAGTTGAACGAGAACGCAGAGAAGGTATTTGAGGAATTGAGCAAGTCCTATAACTGTGAGTACGATGACCGCGGAAACATCGGTAAGAGATACCGCCGTCAGGACGAGATCGGTACACCATACTGTGTCACCTATGATTTTGATTCTGAAGAGGACGGCATGGTTACTGTCCGCGACAGAGACAGCATGAAGCAGGAGCGTGTAAAAATCAGCGAATTGAAGGAGTATTTTGCTGATAAATTCACCTTCTAAGAAAATCTCAACGAGGTAATATGAAGAAAAGAAATTATACAAGAAGGCAGCTTGCAATCATTGTCGCACTCAGTGCGGCAATGCTGTTGGCTGCTATTCTCTTAAACAAATTTTTGCCGGCAGGGGATTCGGAGCCACAACAAACTGTGAGCCCGGCGGCAGTGGTGAGTGCAACCGCCAGTCCGGCTCCCACAGAGACCCCGGATCCTACCCTGCAAATCGCCACTTTCTTGCAGGGGCCTAAATCCTGGGAGGCCAGGAGAGAATGGTCTGGCAAGTGGGGAAAACAAATAAAGGACGGAGGTTCCTTCGGGGGCTTTGGCTGCGGCCTCTGCTGCATGGCCAATATTTATACTTCCTTTAGTGACTACAAGGCCTCGCCCCTTGACATGTACGACTATGCCAAGGAGGTCTCGGAGTACGAGGGAGGCGGCGCCATTGACTGGGGCTACATGAAGGGAACCCTGCAGGCAGCAGGCTTTACCTGTGATGTCTTTAGAAAACCTAAGACCTACAAGAAGTTTCAGGAGCTGATAAAAAATTCCATGACTTCCATTGTGGTAGTCAGCAGTGCGGAGAGCCAGGTCTACTGGCAAAACACACCGGGCCACTATGTAACACTCTTTTTGTATGACCAGGAAAAAGACCAGATTTTTCTGGGAGACTCTGGTGACCCTAACCACAACCGTCACTGGGTTTCTCTGAAAAAAATCTACAAGTCCCTAAAGACTGCCAACCGCTGGCAGATTCTTCTGGTGACAGCCTATGATGAGGAAATGGACAATTTTAAAAACGAAAGCTTTGGGGGGACTATGGTTCTTCCGGATTATGCTAAGTAAGAAGTGCATATGTTTTTCCGTGAGGGCCCAATTTTCTACTGGAATTTAATCTCCCTGAGGGAGGAAAACATCCGGTGTACATTTGATATGTGGCGACCAGAGTGGAACGAAGACTTGATTTCCTACCGAGATTTAACTTCCCCGGATTATATGAGAAATAAAAAATCCCACCAGCGAGAGACTTCAAGGCGATGCCTTGTGTCTCGAGTCGGTGGGACTTTTTTATGTTGTCGGTGGGATTTTTTTATGTACTTTAAAAAAATCACGCTTCCTCTACATACCCAATTCCCAGGCTGTAAGGTCCGATATGGGTTCCTACAATAGGAGCGATGCAGGTGATCAAAATCTCATTCTGGATTCCTGCCTCTCTCAGCTGGGCCTTAAGTGTCTCGGCTCTCTCTACTGCGTTGGAGTGTCCGATGACAAATTTGTAATTGCTATCAGGCGCTTTTTCCTTGGCGCGATTTACCAACCAGGCGTTGGCTGATTTTCTTCCCTTTACCTTGTCTAGAGGTTTTACTCCGTCTGGCAAAAGCTGAAGTACTGGATGGATGCGGGCCTGATTGTCCACCTGGTCAACTGTTTTGGAAATTCTTCCCCCGTGCTGAAGGTAGTCCATGTTGTCTACAACGAAGTAGGTCTGTACTCGTGGAATAAGTGCGGTAATGGCATCTGCGATTTCGGTGGCAGAAGCGCCGGCGTCTCTCATGTCCACAGCGGTCTGTACCAAAAGTGCCTGTCCCATAGCTCCGTTCTCGCAATCAATGAGGTGAAGCTTGTCGGAATTAACATTTTCCGCTGCAATGTTGGCTGACTGGAAGGTGGCACTCATGTATTTGGAGAAGAGGATGGCAACAATCTCATCTCCGGCATCAATGTACTTCTGGAAAATCTGCTCAAACTCGTATGGGTTTACGGCAGCTGTGTTTGGTTTGTCCTCGCTGGTCTCTAGGAGGTTGTAGAACTCCTCATTGCTTAAGTCAACACCGCACTTGTAGTCAGTGGAGCCGAAGCTTACAGTCAGGGCCATAATGTCAAAATTGTTGGCCTTGGCATATTCCATTGTCATGTCGGAAAGACTGTCTGTAATAATACGTATCATGGTTTTAATTATCCCCTTTCGTGGTTATTTTTACGTTTACGGATTCATTATAGATTGAGGGGGGAGAAAATGTCAATGGAAAGCCGAAAATTAACAAAAAAAACACTTTTATCTTGATATCTTTTGTGTTACAATAGGTTCTAGCAAACCTGGCGCTTGCGTCTTTTGTTATGCTCTTTTTAGGATAACAGGGGTCGCAATGATAGGAAAACAAAAATATAGGAGGATTTTAACAAATGGCAAACAAATGGGTATACACCTTCAAAGAAGGTAACATGACCATGCGTAACCTGCTTGGTGGAAAAGGTGCTAACCTTGCTGAGATGACTGAGATCGGTCTTCCAGTACCACAGGGATTCACAATTACAACAGAGGCTTGTACACAGTATTATGAGGATGGCCGCAAGATCAACGATGAGATCATGAGCCAGACCATGGATGGAGTAAAATGGATG
>JAILSA010000269.1 GCA_024697885.1 Eubacterium sp.
GGAAGACCAGCCCCGCCAAGGGGTCAGGAAAGTCATCCCAGCACCGAAAGACCAGCCCTGCCAAGAATCCCGTAAAACAAAAACCAACCCCAAAAAAGTGCGCCCTCCGGCGCACTTTTCCTTGCTTTTTTTCAATTCAAATTTTTTCCTAGACCTCAAAATCCATGCAAACTCTGGATTTGGTGTAAGGTTTCACAGCCTCCTCAGCCACCTTGACATGAGCAGGGTGAACGGCGTAACCCTTCAGGGCCTCCACGGTCTCGAAAGAGGAGTCTAGCATGACATCCGCGTTGGAAGTGTCAAGCATGTCGATCTGCACGTGGATGTCCACCAAGCCGGGAACCACTCCCTGCAAATCCTCCAAGCCCTTCTTAATATTAGCTCGCACCTGAGTTTTTTGACTTTGGTCCAATTCGTCTTTCAGCTGCCACAAAATCACATGTTTAATCATAGCAAAATCCATCCTTTCTACTTTTATTCCATTTTATTTTTCATAGGCCAAAAAGTCAATCCTCTGGGTTCCAAAACAATTCGTCCAAAGTCTTGTCTAGGGCCTTGCAAATAGCGATACAGAGGTTGATGGTGGGGTTGTAGTCCCCCTTTTCAATGGCGCTGATGGTCTGCCTGGAAACCTGGCAGAGTTTGGCCAGTTCCTCCTGGGACAGGTCCTTGGCGGCCCGGGCAGACTTCATTTTGAGATTTTTCATATTAATCCTCCTCTCGCTTATCAAGAGCTCCCTTGATTAGAATCTGTACCACAATCAGCAAAATAAAGATGGAGGCGAAAAGGGTGGTCAAGCTCTGAGAAGCGAGGCCATTTTCGACCATACCATTTTGTATGATTTCCCGGATTCCAAAAATGAAATAGGCAATTCCCATAACCAGGAAAATAATAGTAAAGCGTTTGGAGTTGCTGTTGAGTCCCATGTAGCAGTCGTTCCAGATGGAGTAGGAGACCTGGACCAAAACTCCGAGAAAAATAGGAATGAAAAACTTCAGATTGCCAAGGAAGTTCAGGTCAAAATCGGCCACATCCAGGTAGATAAACACAATGTTACAGAGCATCAGGGTCCAGAAGCCAAAGGCGTAGGCCTTACCGCGGGCGGCCAGCTGGCGCTCATCATATTTTGTTTTGAAAGCCTTGTCCTTGTTGGCAAATTTGATGATAACGACCACCAAGACAGCTGTGATCATAAGACCCACAACAAAACCGATAGATTTTCCTAATAATTCAGACATAATAATCCCTCCAATGAAAAAATGTTTTTTTGGGGCAAGGCCCCTTGTTTGACTATATCATACTGCACTAGATGAATAATGTCAAGTATATTTTACAAAAAGTATGCTGTGAGATTATTTTTTCATATAAGAGAAGCGCCTCCAATTCTGCCTTCTAATTTAAAACACTTGAATTATACACCCAATGGGTGTATAATTCTTTTGAGGTGATTATTATGGATGCTTATATGGATATTCGTGATTTAAGAAAAAAGCTAGGTGATACTCAAAATGAGTTTGCAGAAAGATATAGTATTCCATTTCGTACTGTGCAGAATTGGGAAAATGGTGTTCGCAAACCACCAGAGTATATATTAGAACTGCTTGGACAAAGAATAAGAGAGGACCTTGTTAATAAAAAGACGAAGGTTTTACCTAAGCATAATGCAAAAAAGAAGAACCTTCCTAAAAGAAGTGATTATGTGGGGGCTGTTTCATGGCTCAAGGCTGTGAAGGAATGCTTAGGGGATGATGTTGTTTTTGCATTAGATGATGCACTTATGTGTCAAGGGGCATTTTCAGGCAGAAGTGATGAATATATTATATGGGTGTACGGAGATGATGCGGCTTCTGGTTATAACGGTGTTGTAGTTATCGGAAATCATGTAAGCAGTTTAAACATAAGTGAAAAAAACGGACTTAAGTTTACTGATTTTAACAGAACCTTATCTGATGCACTTGCGAACGAATCTATTCTCGATATGCAGGGAACGGTGGAAGCATTAAGCAGATATTATTATACAAATGGAGAAAGTTTTAATGGGTTATCAGTTGCTCCGGAGTATCAGGACAGATTTGAT
>JAILSA010000016.1 GCA_024697885.1 Eubacterium sp.
ATTGTCTTGATAAATTTTGTCAATAAAATTATTGTAAAAAAAAACCAAGACAGGGGTAAAATCCTTTGTCTTGGTTTTAAAATTATTTTTTATACTTGATTTTTTTTATAAGATATCTGCCAACTCCAGCATGAGTTTTTCACTCTTTTCCCAGCCCAGACATGGGTCTGTAATGGATTTTCCATAGATGCCATCCCCGATGCTCTGGCATCCGTCCTCAAGGTAACTCTCAATCATAAGACCCTTTACAAGTCCCTTTATATCAGAAGAAACATGGGTGCTGTGAATTACGTCCTCAGCAATACGAATCTGCTCTAGGTACTTTTTGCCAGAATTGGAGTGGTTACAATCCACAATCACCGCTGGATTGGTCAGGTTGTTCTCCTCATAGGCATCAATCAGCCCCCGCAAGTCCTCGTAGTGGTAGTTGGAATGACTTCTTCCATAAGCGTCTACATAGCCACGCAAAATAGCATGGGTCAATTCATTTCCCTGGGTCTTGACCTCCCAACCGCGGTAAACAAACTTCTGCTTGTTCTTGGCAGCCACAATGGAGTTCATCATAACGGAAATATCTCCACCGGTTGGATTTTTCATTCCCACAGGAATTCCCAAACCACTGGCCACAATGCGGTGCTGCTGGTCCTCTACCGAACGGGCTCCAATGGCCACATAGGAAAGAAGATCCGACAAATATCTATGATTTTCAGGGTAGAGCATTTCCTCAGCGCAGGTAAAACCAGTCTCTCTTACTACTCGGGTATGCATCTCGCGGATGGCAATAATACCTGCCAGCATATCCTCCTTGCCCTCTGGGTCTGGCTGATGAAGCATTCCCTTATAGCCCACACCCTTGGTTCTAGGCTTGTTGGTATAGACGCGTGGAATAATAAAAATCTTATCCTTAATTTTTTCCTGGACCTTGGCCAGACGGGTCATATAGTCGAGAACCGCGGTCTCATTGTCTGCGGAACAAGGTCCGATAATCAGTAAAAATCTGTCGTCCTTTCCCTCAAAAATATTCTTGATGACCTGGTCTCTCTCATCCTTAACCTTAATAATCTCCTGGCTCAGAGGATACTCCTGCTTAAGTTCCTCCGGCGTAGGCAACTTGCGGATGTATTCCATTTGCATATCCATTCTCGTCTTACCTCCTAAAACATCCTGATGCTCTTTTTTCTAATGATTACTTTTCCTATCTTACCATTACTTGTGACCTATTTCAACCTTTCTCTCCATCTGCTCTGGATTGACGGCGCAGGAAACTGCTGTCTCCCCCGTAATCAATCCCGCCTGGAAGAGATTTAGAATATACTGATCCATGGAAATCATTCCCTGATTTCCAGAGGTCTGAATCAAGTTGTCAATCTGATAATTCTTGCTGTCGCGGATCATATTGCTGACAGCTGGAGTAGTTTTCATAATCTCCACCGCAGGAATCATACCTCCCTCCTTGCGGGGAAGAAGCTGCTGGGACACAATGCACTTGAGAACCAGAGACAGCTGAATCTTAATCTGGTCCTGCTGGTCCGCCGGAAAAGAGTCCACAATACGGTCAATGGTATTTACAGCTCCCTTGGTGTGAAGGGTGGCGATTACAAGATGTCCCGTCTCCGCCGCCGTAATGGCCGTCCGAATGGTCTCCGGATCTCTCATTTCTCCCAGGAGAATTACATCCGGCGCCTGTCTCAGGCAGGCCCTGAGTCCCGTCAGGTAGTTCTTGGTGTCAATGGCCACCTCTCGCTGGCTGATAATGGATTTTTTGTCCCTGTGAAGGTACTCAATTGGGTCCTCAAGGGTAATGATATGAGCCTCTCTGGACTCGTTAATAGCATCGATAATGCAGGCCTGGGTGGTGGATTTTCCCGACCCCGCCGTTCCGGAGATAATAATCATGCCGTGGTGCCTTCTGGACAGGTTGATGACATCCATGGGAATTCCCAGAGTGGTTGGGTCCGGAATATCAAATGCCACCACTCGAATTACCGCCGCCTGAGAACCACGCTGCATATAGGTATTTACGCGGAAACGGGCCAGATTTGCTACCGCAAAAGAAAAATCGTCGTCTCCCTTTTGGTTAAAACTGTCCTTGGACCTTTTGGCCGCGCTGTAAATCTCTGCGATATAGTAGGCAGTCTCTGTGGGTGTCAGTCGGATGGTAGTTCGGTCCGGGTAGATTTTGCCAT
Organism: Eubacterium sp.; assembly: GCA_024697885.1. Classification (GTDB taxonomy): domain Bacteria; phylum Bacillota; class Clostridia; order Lachnospirales; family Lachnospiraceae; genus Eubacterium_F. The sequence goes on from JAILSA010000016.1 coordinate 2,187, forward strand.
CGATTTTGTAGCTCAAATAACCTCCGGCGATGAAAAAAATATCTGAGGCCCCGTCTCTGACCGCCCTCTGCAACACTTCCTGTAAATTTGTCATGTTTTATTTCCTTCCTTCTAGTAATCCTGGATTTCCACACCGCCAAATACCTGGATGGAATCGTCTCCCTCCCACTGGCCTGTGTATACTTTTTTCCACTTCTTTATTTTGTAGTCCCCGTCCTTGACCCAAACCTCCACCTGGAGTTCCTGCTTGGCATCCACAGGACAGGAATAGGTATATGTTTCTCCTGATTTTACCACGCCCTCCGGCACCTGGCCTCCCCGGATTTGGCTGAGGATTTCCTGGGCCCTGGCGTCTGCCCTGTAGTAATTTTCATTGGCCTCAAGGGTCTTGTCTGTCAGGTTCCTGTCCGCCTTGGCCGTGGACAGGGAGAGCAGGGCAAAAACCACCAGCATGAGGATGGCAAAAATGGTGAGGATGGAACTTCCACCTACGGTAGTAAAAGACATTTTTTTCATTGGTCATCCCCTCCCCTCTGCCAGAAAATAGTCCTGTGATAGACATCCTTTCCCTGGGAATTGTAGGCCTCAAGGTTGGCCCTTGCCAGGTAGTCTTCCTCCTGGACATTTTTTACCTTGACCTTCATGCCGGAGTCCACAAAGGCAAACTCGTAGCCCCCATCCGAGAGCTCCTTGCCTCCTAACTCCTCCCTGACCTCCTGCCAGTCTCCATCTCTTGCCACAATGTACTCCGCCAGGGTCTGACAGTCGTTTTGGGCCCTCTGCAAGTCCTCACCCTCCTTGGACATTAGGCTGGCCGAGGCAAAGGCCTCCACGCAAACTGCTGCCGCCAGGGCAAAGACCAAAATCATAATCACCTGCTCCATGAGAGCCAGGGGCGCCTTTCCTCTCTCGAACACACTCATGCCCCCACCTCACTTTCGCTGCGAAGGGCGATGGCCACCTCACTGGCGTTGCCCTCTAGGTCACAGGCCTGGATTCGAATCAAATCCTCCTCCATCTCAAAGCCCAGACTAGAAGCTTCCATAATAGGTGTTCCCGCATTGTATTCAAGCTCTAGATCCTTTAAGGTAGTCAGTTCGCATATATTTCCATTGTAAAAATAGATTCGGGTGTCGTAAATTCCATTCTCCCCCTCCTCGTAGAGGTGGAGAGTCTCGATGTCATCTGCCACTTCCGCCTTTTGAAAACCTCCCACTGCCAGGCTGCCTGCCTGGTCATTGTTGCGGATGCGGGCGGACAGATAGGCCGTGAGAATCTGACGGTTGTAGGTGGCATCGTCCCTCTCAATCAGGCTCTGGTAGTTGTTGGCTCCCAGGGCTAAGACCGTCACCACCGCAATGGCAAAAATCAAAAAGAGCAGGAGGACAAAAATGCTTTCGATATTATGTTTTTCCCTTTTCTTCTGTATCATAAGCTTCCCTCAACTATTTGATCTGTGATTCCATCACCGTAATGTTGGGCATGAGATTTTTGCCCTGAACCTCATAAAAAACCGCATACTCCTCTTCATTAATCTGAATGCCGTAGTGGTCCTTAAGGTAGTCAATGCTCTCGGGATAAACCCCTTCTGTGGCATAGCAGAGCATCACCGCCTTGCGAATATTATTTTCCAGCTGGGCCATATCCTCCTTGCCATTTCTGGCCACAAACTTCTGGGAAAAACGGCCGAAGGCAAATAAGATTCCCACCAGGAGGACAAAGGTCAAAAGCACCTTAAAAATATTTGAC
>JAILSA010000042.1 GCA_024697885.1 Eubacterium sp.
CTGATTTTGGGCCTGACTGCCTGCGGACAAAAAGGAACTGGCGAAACTGACACAGATACCCCGACAAGTTCAGGACAGGCGGTGTCAGAATCCACTGTTAGTAACACTTTGGCGGAGGATGAGGAAGGTTTGATTTCCACCTATGCAGACAAGTTTTCCCAAGAGACCTACTCCGACTCCGAGACGGGGCTTGAAATTACTTACAACTACTACCTGCCAGAGGACTACGATGAGTCAAAGTCCTATCCTATGGTAGTTTTCATTGCGGATTCCAGTTGTACGGGTGACGATGCTACCAGGTCCCTGACACAGGGCCGCGGGGCTCTGGTTTGGGCCACAAAAGAGTGGCAGGCTGCAAATCCTACCATCGTAGCAGTCCCAACCTATCCGGAGACTATTTTGGATGATCACGGAAGTTACACCCAGACGGATTATGTGGATATGACCAAGAGTTACATTGATTACATGACAGAGACATATGCGGTGGACAAGGACCGGATTTATGGAACGGGCCAGTCCATGGGCTGCATGACCACACTGATTCTGGCATCCCAGTATCCAAACCTCTACGCGGCCTGCATGTTTGTAGATGGCCAGTGGGATGTTTCCACTCTTAAGGGCTTAGAGGACCAGACCTTTGTTTACTTTGCGGCGGAGGACGACACCAATGCCTGGAATGGGGCCCAGGAAGTAATGGCCATGTTTGATGAGGATGACACCTCTTACAAGAGGGCTCAGTGGGATGGCAACTGGTCTGTGGATGAACTCTCTGCCGGGGCGACAGAACTTTTTGACCAGGAGGATAATCAGTACTTCATTTCCTGGGCTACAGGAACCATTGATGCCTCCAACTCATCTATGGGAGCAGGCGGACCAGGTGGAACCGGAGGAACTTCTGATGGGGAGAAGCCAAGCGGTGACTTTGGCGGCCCGAGCAATGGGGAGAAACCAAGTGGAGGCTTTGGGGGACCTGCCAGCGGTGGAGCTGCCAGCGGAGATATGAATAGTTCAGCTTATCACATGGCATCTTTTGATTATGCCTACAACTGTGTGGCTGTTATGGAATGGTTATTCCTACAAAAAAAATAAATTTTTTCATATAGTGATATGAAGGAGGGGTTTTTATGAAGTTGCTAAAAAATATGAGTGTAAAACTTAAACTAGCGCTGGTGATTATTCCCTTGGCCCTTTGCATTGTGGCCGCTGTGGTTTTTGCCGGAGTCCAGATTAAGAGTACGGAGAGTGAAGTGACTTATGTCTACTACGATGTGCTCTACACGGTCAACAATTCTCTGGTAAATATGGACAGGGATTTTCACGAGTCTCTTCTGGGGGCCACCCAGTATTATGATATTGTCAATGGCTACAGCACTATGCCGGCGGAAATTCGGGAAAAAAAGACTCCGGAGAAGTTGGCGGACTACGAGGAAAATCTGTCCTTGGTGAAGGAGGGCATTGCCCTGGTGATTGACACCGCCAAGCAGGATCAGCTTCTCTACAAGGAGATTAAGACTGAGGACGGCTACAGCTTCGAGCAGGCGGCGGAACTTTTTTCCCAGAAAATAGAGGCCTGGTCTGATTTCTATGATGTAAAAAATAACTCGGGAGATTGGAGTGGTTTTAACAATGCCTTTTCTGAGACCAGAGTTATTTTGGCGGATATGCAGTCGATTACGGAAAAGTGGGCGCAGATGGAACACGACCAGGTTGCCTCTTCCAACACAGCCAAAATCGCCAGCTCGGCCATTGTTTTTTTCATTATAATTTTGTTGGCCATGGTATTTGCCATTTACCTGGTGCTGCAAATTATTCAGGGAATTTCCCATGCTACTGGCAAGTTAGATGAGCTGGCCGGTGGTGATTTGAATGTGGTTTTCCCTGAGGATAAGGATATTCCAGGGGATGAGATTGGCAGAATCAACCGCAGTGCCAAACTACTTGGAGAAAAACTAAAGCAGGTGATCGACCAGACCAAATCCATGTCTCTGGATCTGTCCTCTGAGGGCGACAGTTTGGCGGATTCTTCCACCACAGCTTCCGAGGCCTCTGATCAGGTGACGAATGCCATTGGTGAGATTTCCCAGGGGGCAGGCTCCCAGGCTGAGGGCGTGGAAGAAATGGCCAAAAACACAGAGAAAATCGGCAGCAATATTGAGGAGATTTCTTCGGATGTCAGTGAGATGGACACCTGTGCCAAGGATATGAAGAATTCCTGTGACAAGGCTATGAGTGCCTTAGAGGCCCTGATTCACCAGAGAGAGGATGTAACTAATTCAGTCAGGGAAATCGGCGCCACCATTAACTCCACCAACCAGTCCGCCAAGGCAATCTCCACTTTTTCCCAGGAGATTACGGACATTGCGGACCAGACCAACCTCTTGTCCCTCAATGCTTCCATCGAGTCTGCCAGGGCCGGGGAAGCGGGCAAGGGCTTTGCCGTGGTGGCAGATGAAATCCGCAAGTTGGCAGAGGAGTCCAGAAGGAGTGCCGAGGAAATCAAAAATATTTCCGACATCCTTCTGGCGGATTCTTCCTCTTCCGTGGAGGTTTTGGAAAAACTCAATTCCAGCTTTGACCAGCAGGCGATTCAGCTGGACTCCACCAAAGAAGATATGCTTCAAATGTACGATAATGTGAAAAATGTTCAGTCCACTTCGGGTAACATTTATGGAAGAGTGGGGGCTCTCCAGGAGGCCAAAAACATTTTGATTGGTGTGATTTCCGAGATTTCTGCCATCTCTGAGGAGAATGCGGCGGCCACAGAGGAAACCAATGCTTCCATGGAAGAACTCAATGTGACCTACGGACTGATTTCCCACTCCGCCCAGAATTTGCAGAGGCTGGCCAGCGACTTGAAAAATACTATCAGCTATTTTAATTCTTGATATTTTTTCTCTTTTTTTCAAAAAAAATATTTGCCATCCCCCCTGGATGTGCTATAGTAGTACTAGATTTTTTTGGAAGGAGAAATATTATGAGTATTAAAATCGGTATCATGGGCTACGGTAACTTGGGACGCGGCGTTGAGGTCGCTATGAAGACAGCGCCAGACATGGAGTTAGTAGCAGTTTTTACAAGAAGAGATCCTGCCACAGTAACACCTATGACAGCAGGAGTTCCAGTTGTCAGTGTGAATGACGTGAAGGATTGGACAGATAAGATTGATGTTATGATTCTCTGCGGAGGAAGTGCAACAGACCTTCCTGTTATGACACCAGAGTACGCAAAGCTTTTCAATGTGGTTGACAGCTTTGACACTCACGCAAGAATTCCAGAGCATTTTGCCAACGTAGATGCAGCTGCTAAGGCAGCAGGCAAGGTCGGTGTGATTTCCTGTGGGTGGGACCCAGGAATGTTCTCTTTGATGAGAGTTTATGCCAATGCAATTTTGCCAGATGGTAAGGACTACACCTTCTGGGGCAAGGGAGTTTCCCAGGGACACTCCGATGCTATCCGCCGTATCGAGGGCGTGAAAAATGCTAAGCAGTACACCGTTCCTGTTGAGGCTTCTCTCAATGCAGTTCGCAAGGGAGAGAACCCAGAGCTCACTACCCGCCAGATGCACACCAGAGAGTGCTTCGTTGTTTTGGAAGAGGGAGCAGACGCTGCCAAGGTAGAGAAGGAAATCAAGGAGATGCCTAACTACTTTGCAGATTATGACACCACTGTAAACTTCATTAGCGAGGAAGAGTTTGCAGCTAACCACGGCGGCATGGCTCACGGCGGTTATGTATTCCGCTCAGGCAAAACAGGTGCCAACGGTGAGAACAACCACATTATCGAGTACAGCTTGAAGCTGGATTCTAACCCAGAGTTCACTACTAGCGTTTTGATTTGCATTGCAAGAGCAGCTTACCGCATGAAGAACGAGGGACAGACTGGATGCAAGACCATTCTTGACATTCCACCAGCATACTTCTCAGCACAGTCCGGCGAGGATTTGAGAGCACACTTGCTGTAAGAAAAGATCAGATAAGAAATTTTAGATGATAAAATGACGGGGCTGTTGCACTAACAATTAAAAAAATGTTAGTGCTCAGCTCCTTTTTGTGTATAAATGATGTGTCAGATGAGGCATCAGAAAGAAGAAGAGATACATGGTTCGTAATGTATGGAAGGAGAAGAAAAATAATGTATGGTCTAAATGGAAATCACGTAATAAATAATATGACGTGGGAGGAATATGCAAAATGGCAAAGGTGGGATGAATGGCCGGAAAAAAATGAGAATCCTCCATTAACTGTTGAAACCACATTTTGGTATAATAACCAGGAGTATATGGTAACCAGTTTAAAAGGTCAGTATGTTATTGTTATGCAACCAGACTTTGAAATAGTTATTTCAAATAATAATTTTGTTGAACTATTAAATATGGATTTTATTGAGGGAAAATCATTTAAGGAGTTGTTGCCAGAATTATTGTTTGAAGAATAAAAAATCCCTTGACACACCAAGACTTATGCGATAAGATAACAGTGTTATATAACATTGTTATCTCTTCGGCGAGATTTGAAACTCAAACCAAGGAGGGAGAAGAGGACATGACACAAGTAGAGAAGCAAATGGCTACCACCAAGGACCGCATTGAGGAAGAGGCTTTGAAGGAATTTGGTCAAAAGGGCTACCAGGGGGCTTCCCTGCGACAGATCGTCAAGCGGGCTGGAGTGACTACGGGGGCTTTTTACAAATACTATGCCACCAAGGAGGATCTTTTTTCCGGAGTCATTGGCATCCATGCCGATTTCGTTTACCAACTCTATGACAAGACGATGGAGGATTTTTCCCAGCAGCCTCTGGAGACCCAGACGGAGACCATGATGGGAACCTCAGAGGATTCCACGGGGATCATGCTGGACTATGTCTATGACCACTACCAGGCTTTTAAGATTCTGATCAATGGGGCGGAGGGATCGCCCTACAGCGATTTTATCCACCAGCTGGTGGTGAGGGAGACCAGGTCTACCATAGATTACATGAATCTTCTCAAGAGCCAGGGCCAGGGAATGCAAGAGGTGGATGAGGAATTGATTCACATGATTTCCAGTGGCGTGTTTACCAGTTTTTTCGAAATGGTGACCCACGACATGTCAAGGGAAGAGGCGGAGAAACGCTTCGACATCCTCAGGAATTTTTATGCTGCTGGTTATGAGTACCTCTTTCAAGTTAAATTTGGTTAAAAAATAAGTCCCGGTAATCGGGACTATATTTAGGACTATGGGTTA
>JAILSA010000066.1 GCA_024697885.1 Eubacterium sp.
CCTCTGCTATCGGCTGCAAAATATTGTATTTTATTTTTTTGCGTCTTGCTTCCCCTAGATGCTCCGTAAATGTAATATCAATATCCTCAGAAAATCGATCAATCACACGAAATGCTTTGGAAAGTGATGTACCACCTTTGAAAACAACTGGATATTCGATTGTAGCAAGTTTCTTTAAAATCATTGTTACATAGTAATCTTTCTCGACAATATCCTCACTCACCTCTAGTTTCTGAGAAGTAAGCAAAATCACATCGTAAAATAGTTCTCTATTTTCTTTATGCAAGTACATGATCCAACTCCAATTCATAATAATACTTAAATGTTGCTACTGGATAATTTCTGATGTAACAGTCCACATCACTTCTTTTTATTCCATGAACAGAAATGTATTCAGCAAATTTATCCTTGGCTTCCGCATAGGAATAATCAAGGTATGCGTCAAGATTTTTTAGTAATTCCAACATCTGCAACACATATACATTTTCTTTCGTAATCGGTACAACTGGTTTTCTAACATAAAATCTTCTATTACCGATCTTCACTTCACGGTCCGAAGAATTCGTATTATTACTTACAATTTCGACCACTCTTGGAACCTGCGTTGTAATTCCAATCTGGTTTGCAAATGAATTCCCACCATAGAAACCATCAATATTGTCACCTTTAGAAATAAAGCGGTAGCGAGCAACCATATCTGCATTTGGTCCTACAACCGAATGTAATAATGTCATCTTCGGAAGATAATATACACCTGTATCATATTTCATAAGCAAGCCTTTATCGCACAGCTTTTTTAACTGCTGATTCAGAGCTGATTTGCTAATATCCTGTCTTTCCAAATCCGAAAAGAAAATAGGCTCTGCTTCTTTATATTGTTGTTTTATATATTCATATAGCATAGCTACACCTCTTTCTTAACATTTTAGACCCCATTCATCTATTTCGTTAAGTATATTATAATCTACACAAAAATATGTGTCAAATATATTCTTCCACCTATAATAATAAAAATGTGGCACCCTTTCTTTTCAGTTCAAAAGGCATCTGCTATTTTGGGATTTTTTCTCCCAGCAGATGCCACAGATTACTCATATAAAACTATTAACATGAGCATTTGTAAATATTCACAATTATTTCTTGTAACCTTCCCAATCAAAATCCGTCCCCGTGATTCTCGGTAAATCCTTCCCTTGTCACATAGGAATCATAGAGCTCCTTGATAAAGAGATCGTCCTTAACTTCGTTGTAGAACTTGAGTTCACAGATCTCTCCAATAAAGGAATCCTGATACCAGTCACCGCCGATAAGGATTTCCTGTGGAGTGTGGTTACTTGGAACTCCAGAAATCCGGTTGGCAGGTCCTCCGTTGATGTAGAGAATGGAGGTCTCGTTGGCGGAATTGTAGGTAATGGTCATCATGGTCCAGCGGTCCTCATGGGCCTGCAGGGCCGGGGTGTCATACCAGTTCATAGGTTCCCTGTCCACGTGGACGCGGAAGGCTGAGTTGCCCTCCCAGGCCAGGGGCAGGATGGTGGAAAATCCCGTCTTGTAGCGGATGTAAACCGCCGACTCAAAGAGGTGCATAGGCCCCGGCTTAAACCAGAGGGACACGGTATAACTCATATTTTCCATAATGTTAGGAGCCAGGGCCAATACATTGTGGTGGACCTTGCCTCCTGGAAAATGCAGAGCCTTGGAATCCTTGTAGATTCCCTCCACAAAGGTGGCAGGACCATCTCCCACATATCTACCCTCTTCTGTTCCGTCCTCGGACTTGAGGTCGCCGTTTAGGCGGAAGCTGTACTCCTTATTCTCATATATTCCGTACTTGCCGGAATAAATCTCAAACTCATCCACAGTAACAGGCTTACAGAACAAACTTCCCTGTACCAGCCTGACGCCGGAATCCATAATAAATTCCACCTGGTCCTGAGAGGTAACTCCTACGATAATGGTCCTCATTTTCAGGGCCAGACACATGGCGATACTGTATTTCAAAATCTTCTTGCTCTTCTCGTCATCAAAGGACTCCATGACAAAACGCCTGTCAAACTTAATGGTGTCCACCGGAATATTTTTCAAAACTGCCAGGGCATCAAATCCGGATTTGAAGTTGTCCACTGTGACGGCGAAGCCATGTTTCTTCAGCTCCAAAACCGTCTTGTTAAAGTTCTCGCTGTCCTTGACCAAAACCTTCTCATTGAACTCAAAATCCAGCTCCTCGTGAGGGATGTCATAGGTGTCAGCAATCTGCAAAATCCGGGGAATAAAATCATCCTCATACATGTGGAGGCGAGACACATTGATGGACACCGGAATGTGAGCATACTTTTGTCCCCTCCAAGAAGCCTTGGCCTTACAGAGTTTCTCAAACATGTAAAAATCCAGTTTGGAGACAAAGCCATCCTTCTCAAAAATTGGCATGTAGACCTCAGGATATCTCATTTCACTTCCCAGATTCCAGCGGGACAGGGCCTCTGCTCCACTGGTCTGCATGGTAAAAATATTCATCTTAGGCTGGAGATAGAGTTCGAACTGGTCCTTCTTAATGGCGTCCTCCATCTCCATCTCTATAATCTTTTGAATCTGCAAGCTCTCATCCGCCGGGTCATAGACCACATAGCGGTTCTTGCCTGCCCTCTTGGCCTGATACATGGCCGTATCGCACTTGTAGAGGATGTCATCAAGCTTCTCATTCTTGGACTCGTACATAACGATTCCAATACTAAAGGAAACACGGCTCAAAATGTCCTGACGAAAATCCATCTGGGTCATTTTTTCCATGAGGTTGGTGGCCTCCTCCTTGACCTGGTCCTCTGTAAGGCTTCCAGGCAAAAGCGCCACAAACTCGTCTCCTCCCATGCGGCAGACAAAGCCGTCAATCTCCTTCTCCATCATCCTGGCCACGGCGATCAAAAGCTCGTCTCCCATACTATGTCCATAAATATCATTGACCGTCTTAAAATTGTCCAGATCAAGAAACATAGCGTGTAGGTTCTGATCCCTTTTTGGATCCTCGTAATAAGCGTACAAGCTCTGGCGATTGGCCAGTCCTGTCAAATAATCAATCTCCACGTTATTAGCCATAAATTTCCTCCCCCATTGAAAAAATATGTACATGTCTCTCATTTCCCCTATTATAACAAAGAATGGGAATGTTGACAAATCCCCCTCTAAATGCTACATTTATAGGTGCGTCTAATGCTTGAAAAATAGGCATTTTCGCAACTATAAATGTGATTTTGAATGGAGGTCTATTATGAAACTCGATAAACTTGTTGGCGAGCGTTTTAAAGAGAAGCCAAGTGATTGCGTCATTGACAGTCATGCACTTATGATGCGAGGCGGATACATGAAGGATGTGGCAAAGGGTATTTACTCCCAGTTCATGCCCCTCAAGCGTACCTGCCAGAAGATCGAGGGCATCATCCGCCAGGAAATGAATGCCATCGACGGACAGGAGGTTCTCTTCCCCGTAGCCCTGCCTGCCTCCCTCTGGGATGAGTCCGGCCGCTACGAATCTGTAGGAAGTGAGCTCCTTCGCTTCACCGACCGCAACGGTTCTAAGATGGTGCTCGGCATGACTCACGAGGAGGCAGCCGTACACCTGGTACGCGACTACGCCAAGAGTTACAATAATTACCCATTTATGATATATCAGATTCAGACCAAGTTCCGCGATGAGGCAAGACCTCGCGCCGGCCTAATCCGCGTCCGCGAGTTCACCATGAAGGATGCCTACTCCTTCCACACCTCCCAGGAGGATTTGGAAAAATACTACGACATATGCTACGACGCCTACAACCGCATCTTTGCCCGTGCCGGCATTCCTGAGGTAGTAACCGTAGCCTCCGACTCCGGTATGATGGGTGGAAGCTTAGCTCACGAGTACATGCTTCTGACCCCTATCGGCGAGGACTCCATCGCCATCTGCCAGGACGAGTCCTGTGACTTCCGTGCCAACATGGAGGCCGCCGCTTCTATTATTGAAAATACCAAGGACGCTGAGGACCAGCCTCTCACCAAGGTAAGCACACCTAATGTCCACACCATGGAGGATGTATGCGACTTCCTCAAGGTCTCCCTGGAAAAATCCTGCAAGGCCGTTGTTTACCAGAAGAACATGACTGACGACTACGTAGTCATCTTCCTCCGCGGCGACTTAGATGTAAACGAGACCAAGCTCACAAACTTCCTTGGCGAGGATGTTCACCCAGCTGTAATCACTGAGGAGTCCGGCCTAAAGGCAGGCTTTATCGGCCCTGTAGACCTAACTGTAAGCGGCAATGCCACTATTATCTATGACAAGTCTTTAGAGGGCAGCAACAACCTGATTTGCGGCGCCAACGAGATGGATTTCCACTGCACTGGCCTCTGTGTAGAGAGAGACCTGCCTAATGCAGAGTATATTGATGTAGCCAAGATCATCGAGGGTGGCATCTGCCCATGCTGTGGCAAGAAGACTATCACCATCTCCCGCGGTATCGAGGTAGGTAACATCTTCCAGTTAGGAACCAAGTACACCAAGTCCATGAACATGCAGTACCTTGACGCTGACGGCAACGCCCAGTATCCAATCATGGGTTGCTACGGCATCGGCGTAGGTCGTCTGGCAGCATCTGTCTGCGAGGCACACCACGACGAGTACGGCCCAATCTGGCCAATCAGTATTGCCCCATGGCAGGTTCACCTCTGCTGCCTGCGCGCTGACGACCAAGAGGCGAAGGCATGCGCTGACAAGCTCTACGAGGACCTGAAGAAAAAGGGCATCGAGGTAATCTACGACGACCGCCAGGTTCGCCCAGGTGTAATGTTCTCCGACGCAGACCTTCTAGGAGTTCCAATCCGCCTGATTGTCAGCCCAAGAAACATGAAAGAGTCTGTAGTTGAGTTAAAGACTCGTGACAAGTCCGTAGAGGAAAAAGTTCCTGTAGATCAGGTAATGGAAAAGGTAGATCAGTTGATGAAGGATATGTTCGATAAACTGAATGCTTAAGATATAGAATAGTTGAGATGAGTTTCAAGCCCCAGCCTATCGGCTGGGGTTTTTTGGGGTTGGGGCTGGCTTGGTGGCTTTGGCGCTTGGCCGGGGGGCTCTAGCTGGCTATGATTTCAGCAAAAATTCCGGATATCTTAGCCAGAAATCCCTCAAAAAGGCCTTAAACTTGCTTTTCTGGCTATGATTTCTGCAAAATCCCCGGATATCTTAGCCAGTCCGGCCTCAAAAAGGCCTTAAACTTGCTTTTTTGGCTATGATTTCTGCAAAATTCTCGGATATCTTAGCCAGCCGGGCTGCAAACCTCCACTCAACCAAGCCAAACCACAGGCCGGCACATGCATAAAGCAAGTC
>JAILSA010000075.1 GCA_024697885.1 Eubacterium sp.
TAACCCACGAAAAAAGAATTGCAAACTTTTTCGCCGACCGCATCATCGAAATTTGTGATGGAAAGGTTGTCCGCGACGAGGAAAATCAGCCGCTAGACAGCTACGAGCGCTCAGACGACTCCAACATCTATCTCAAAGAGATGGTGGGCGAAGATTTGGCATCCGATAATGCAGATTTGAAAATGTTCTTCCCTAAGCACGATGAGCCTAAGAAAATCCAGCTCACCATGGCCTGGAAGGACAACAAGCTCTACATCCAGAACAACATGCCTTTTGACATCCTCATTGAGGGAGTGGAAAACGGTGTGGAAATCAAGGATGAGGAGCGACCAAAAATCGACCTGTCCGACGTTGAGAATTTTGAATATGAACTGCCAAAGATGAAAAGTAAGGGCAAATCCCATCTGCCAGCCAGAGAAATCTGGAACATGGCCATGGAAAATATCCGTATGATGGGCAAAAAACAGGCCTTCGTGATTGGTATTTTGATTGTCACAGCCGTTTTGCTCTCCATTACAATGGCCCAGTTCGTCAACAGTCAGACTACGGACGCCACGTCTATACGGTCCACTGATTCACATTATGTTAGTTTGAAATTTACCAAGTCCTCCCTCCGCATGTCCTATGACGACGAGGTGAAGATTGCCGATTACATTGACAACGAGTTGTCCACTGGAAAATTCGGAGACCTCTTCTTCACCCCACAAATCAGCATGTATTTGGTGGGAACTGGCTACCAGCAGTTAGGCAACCTGACCCAGATGATTAAGGGTTACAGTTTTGCCGATCCTAAGCACCTGTCTCAGGATGATTTGATTTACGGACGACTTCCAGAGAAGCGCAACGAAATTGCCATTGACAAAGAGCTTTTAGACCGAGCTGAAAAAACCAATGACGCCGTTGCCTCCCTCCACGACAGCATTGAGTCCTACCTGGGCACCAAACTGGTGGCATCCTCCTACGACACCGAAATGGTTATTGTCGGTATTGTAGATACACAAGAACCAAATATTTATTGCAGCCAGACCCTGCTTCTTGGCATGAACCCTTCCAAGGGCCTGTCCATCGCCACCTGTGACGAGTTGGCAGCAGACGGTTTGGTAACTGGCAAGCTCAAGGACCTTAAATTGAAGGACAATCAGGTTCTGATCCGCCAGGGACTCTACGACTCCTTAGGAGAGGAAGACAAGAAAACCTTCACCCTATCCACTGGAGATAACAATGCATGGTCAGAGGACACTGAATCAGACGTATTTGAAATCGTGGGAACCTTCTCAGATGACGCAGAATACAATTATGTTGCCACTGAGAACACCTGTAAAAAAGCTTTGAATTCAGTTATTTTCAACAACAAAACCTGTCTTTTGTACACAGACAACCCTCAAAAGACAGCCAAAGATGTTGCCAAACTTGGCAAAGGATCCATGAGTGGATTTGAACTCAATGTCACTGTACCTGCAGATGACGAGGTTGCGGCCTATATTGAGTCCCACTCTGTAGACGTAGACGCAAAGCAGTTGATTACCCTGGCTATTGTGGCAATCTCCCTGATTATGGTTTACTTCACCATCAAATCCAACGCCGTTTCTAGAATTGAGGAGCTGACAGTCTACCGACTGATCGGTATCTCAAAGGGCAGCATCTTGAAGGCATACATGCTGGAGATGATCCTGATGACCTGCTACACCTCACTTCCTGCGGTGCTTGCCACCTCGGTGGTGATTAAGTTCATCAGCTCCATTCCATCCCTGCAGATTAGTATGATTTTCCCTTGGTGGTCAGTCCTTCTACTCCTGGTTGGAATTTACGCAGTTCACATCTTCATCAGTATCCTTCCGGTATATGGTATTTTATCAAAACCACCTGCAACCCTAGCAGTGAAGGAGTAAAAAAGAATGGATGTTTTAAAATTTGGATTTCGTTTTTGGAAACGAAACATAGGACTATCCTTACTTGCAAAACTTATGAGCGGTATTGCATTGGCAGCAGATCTTCTGTTGCCAATGATCACCGCTCTTTTTGTCGACTATATTATTCAGGATAGTCAAATTGACAACGAAAATATTTTTTCCTTTATGCTGACTGGCCAGTACGGTCAGCCCCACACCATGGACCTTTTTCTTCACCTGGCCGGCCTCTTTGGCGGACTTCTGATCCTTAAGCTCATCCTGGTTTATTGGAAAAATATCCTCAACCAGAAGCTGGGTCTTCGCATGGAGACCGACCTTCGAATCGAGACCTTTAACAAGCTTATGACCTTAGACTCCGCCACTATTTCGGACTACAACACCGGTGAGCTTCTCACCACCTTAAGCTCCGATACTATTATGTTCAAGGACATGTTCTGCCGTATTCTTCCTAATATTTACGACAGTGTTTTCGTCCTGGTTGTGGCAGTCATCCTCTTGGGAACCATCAGTCCTTACCTCCTGATTATTCCCCTGATTATGATTCCTGTCTTTGTCTTCGCCCTCATGCGATTCAAGAGAAGGGCTATGTACAACTTCCGGGACATCCGCGGTTGTAACAGCGAGATGAACCTGACTGTACAGGAAAACATTGAGGCAGTTCGCCTGATTCGTTCCTTCACCAACGAGGAAAAAGAAAAGGACAAGTTTAATGTCTCCAACGAGAGGCTCAAAAACGCCTATGTAAAACAGGTTAAGCTGTCTGCCAACTTCGAGGCCCTCTTTAAGGGAATCGTAAGTTTTGCCTATGTGGGCAGTATTGGCGTATCCGCTGTCCTGGTTATGACAGGCCATGTCCGCACCGGTTTTTTGGTAGCCTGTGCCGACTACATTTTGAAAATCATGAACTACATCAACATGATTAACAACAACATTTTCCAGATGCAGCAGCAGTTGGTATCCGGTCAGAAAATGATGAACTTCATGGCCTGCGAGACCAGAATTCCTGAGGGAAATATTGAGTTAGACAGAGACAAAAAACACATTCCAGATATTAAATTTGACCATGTCTCCCTGGAGATTGAGGGCAAGAAAATTTTGAGTGACATTAGCATAGACATTCCTGCCGGCAAAAAGGTGGGAATCGTAGGAGGAACCGGAAGTGGCAAATCCACCCTTCTTGAGTCCCTGATTCGAATTCACGATG
>JAILSA010000096.1 GCA_024697885.1 Eubacterium sp.
GTTTTGATGCCAAGGACCGGGAGGCGGTTTATGAAGAGGCCGTCAAGGACATTCAGGCGGAATACCCAGACTACACCATGGAGGTTTACATGGACGCAGATTACAGTGATCTGTGATGTGGGAGGAAAAAATGATTTTAGAAATTTATTTAATACTAATCAATCTAGTGGCTTTTTGCATCTATGGAATTGACAAGTCCAAGGCGGAGAGGGGGAGCTACCGCATCCCGGAAAAAACTCTGATTGGCCTGGCACTTTTAGGAGGATCCTTAGGAGCTTTTCTGGGCATGAGAGTCTTTCACCACAAGACCAGAAAACCCAAATTCTACATAACCGTTCCCCTGCTTTTAGTTCTAGATGTGGCCCTCTACGCCTACTACTATTTCCATATGGCAACTTGACAGAAGGAGGTTGTCATGTTAGTATAAACGAGTTCGTCGGAGGGTGAGTTATTCGAGAGAAATAACAAGCTGGATAAGATGTCTGGTTGAGAAGCCAGATTCTTGTCCAGCTTTTTTTGGAGGAGAAAATGGAAAGTAGAATTGATTTTACCAGGGGGAAAATCGTCCTTCCCCTTTTGAAATTTGCGGGACCGGTTTTGCTGGCCCTGTTTTTGCAGGCCATGTACGGAGCGGTGGACCTGATGATTGTGGGCAAATTCGCCAGCCCGGCGGATGTGTCCGCCGTGTCCACAGGCTCCCAGATTATGATGACTATAACCAATTTAATCACCAGTCTCTGCATGGGAATGACTATTATTCTGGGACAAAAAATCGGCGAGGGCAAGGCCAAGGAGGGAGGCCAGATTATTGGAAGTGGCCTCATTCTCTTCTTGAGCCTGGGTCTCCTTCTCAGCATTTCCTTCCCTTTTATGGCTCCGACCTTGGCGGGCATTATGCACGCCCCAGAGGAGGCCTTTGCCCTTACCACCACCTACATTCGGGTCTGTGGAAGCGGGGCTGTGGTTATTATTAGTTACAACCTAATTGGCGGTGTTTTTCGTGGAATCGGAGATTCTAACACCCCTTTGATTACCGTTCTTATCGCCTGTGTTTGCAACATCTTAGGGGACCTGCTTTTGGTGGCAGGTTTTCACATGGGAGCCCTTGGTGCTGCCCTGGCCACAGTGGGAGCCCAGCTGGTCAGCGTTGTGATTTCTTGTTTTATGATTGCCAAGAAAAGTCTTCCCTTTACCTTTGGCAGGGAGGAGATTAGGTGGCAGGGAAAAATCGTAAGGAGAATTTTGGCAGTGGGCTGGCCCATCGCCCTCCAGGATTTGCTGGTGGGAATTTCCTTCCTTGTAATCCTTGCCATTGTAAACTCTCTGGGACTGGTGGCCTCTGCCGGCGTGGGTGTGGCAGAGAAGGTTTGCGTCTTTATTATGCTGGTGCCAATCGCCTTTATGCAGTCCATGTCTGCCTTTGTGGCCCAGAACCGGGGAGCGGGCAAAATGGACCGAGCCATGAAGGGATTTAAGTCCGCCGTGGCTATTTCCTTTGCCTTTGGTGTCCTTATGTTTTATATAGCATTTTTCCACGGAGACCTTTTGGCGGAAATTTTTTCCAAGGAGCCAGAGGTGGTGGCGGCAGCAGCCGACTACCTAAAGGCCTACGCCATCGACTGCCTCTTGACCTGCTTCTTGTTCTGCTTCATTGGTTTTTACAACGGCATGGGTCACACTCCATTTGTAATGATTCAGGGAATTATTGGAGCCTTCGCTGTCCGCGTTCCCGTCTCCTTCCTTATGAGCAAACTGGCCAATGTCACCCTCTTCAAAATCGGCCTGGCCACACCTTGTTCCACGGTTCTGCAGATTGCCCTCTGCTTTGGCTTTTTGATTTACATTAAGAAAAGGAAAAAGAATTATGGCTGGTAAAGGACTAGCATGAGACCAAAAAGTGTGTTATCCTACTATACATAAATGAGGTGATGAAAATGAAAAAGATAGAAAATGAAACTTTTGATGAGGAGCGCGCCCTCTATGGAAGCTCCCATGTGCGCCTGGAACATTGCAAGTTTGACGGGCCGGCAGACGGGGAGAGTGCTCTCAAGGAAAGTCAAAATATAGAGGTGGCGGACAGCTATTTTAACCTCAGATATCCATTTTGGCACGATGATAATCTTCTGATTGAGAATTGCCAGATGACAGAGAATTGTCGTGCGGCTCTCTGGTACACAAACCAGGTAAAAATTACTGGCTCTAAGCTTCACGGCATCAAGGCCCTGAGGGAGTGCGGCCAGGTTCAGATTGAGAATACAGACATTATCTCTCCAGAGTTTGGCTGGTCAGTAGATGAGATTTCTATGAAGGATTCTTCTGCTCAGAGCGAGTACTTTATGATGAGATCTAAGAAGCTAAACTTCCAAAATGTCAAGCTCAAGGGAAAGTATTCTTTCCAGTATATTGAGGATTCTACATTTGTAGACTGCGATTTTGACACCAAGGATTCCTTCTGGCATGCCAACCGGGTTCACATCAAAAATTCTACCATCAAGGGAGAGTACCTGGCCTGGTATGGAGAGAACCTTACCTTTGAAAATTGTACGATTATTGGTACCCAGCCATTTTGCTATTGCAAGAACCTAAAGCTGATTAATTGCAAAATGCTAGAGGCGGATTTGGCCTTTGAGAAATCTCAGGTGGAGGCCACAGTTACCACCCCAATGATCAGTATCAAAAATCCTGCCCAGGGCAAAATTCATGTGCCAGCGGTGGAGGAATTGATTATGGATGACCCAGAAGCCAGGGGTCAGGTTATAGTTGGTTAATGTAAATAATTTTCTGCGTTTCGTTTAAAAATAGAAGAGAAGAAGAGTGAGAAAATGAATCAGAAAGAGAAACTAGTACCAAAATTATTTGCCGTCATGAAGGGCTACACACCAGGACAGTTTGGCAAGGATGTGATTTCAGGAATTATTGTTGCCATCATTGCCCTGCCCCTGTCAATCGCCCTGGCCCTGGCCTCCGGAGTGGGACCTGAGCAGGGTATTTACACAGCCATTGTGGCGGGATTTTTGATTTCCTTCCTGGGAGGAAGTAGGGTTCAGATCGCGGGACCTACAGCGGCCTTTGCCACCATCGTGGCGGGGATCGTGGCCAAGAGCGGCATGGAGGGATTGGTAATTGCCACTGTGATTGCCGGAATCCTTTTGATTGTCATGGGCCTTTGCCGTCTGGGAAGCTTGATTAAATTTATTCCCTACACCATCACAACGGGATTTACAGCAGGTATTGCTGTGACCATCGTAATCGGTCAGATCAAAGACTTTATGGGCCTGACCTATCCAAAGGGAACTGTAACTATTGAAACCACAGAGAAGATTGAGGCCATGGTAAAAAATATGGGGAGTTTGAATCCCTGGGCCCTTTTGGTTGGCGGAATCTGCCTGCTGGTCCTGATTGTCTGGCCTCTGTTGGGAGAAAAGGTCAACATGATTCCTGGCTCCCTCATTGCAGTTTTTGTGGGCATAGGCTTGGTAAAAGGCTTAAACCTTCAGGTAAATAC
>JAILSA010000100.1 GCA_024697885.1 Eubacterium sp.
CGGGTCAGGCCGCCCAGAGCCATAGGAAGAGCAATGTCTGTATAGGTTTTTCCATTGGCGGAAGTATAGCTGTCTACAATTGTAGTAAAGCCTAAATTCAGGAGGTAGTCATAGCCCACCTTAGGGGTGATTTCATTTAGGGTTTTTACCGCTACCACATTCATGGAATCCCGGATGGCATCTCGGATGGAGGACAGACCCCGGTAAGGCATGCCATACCAGTTCTTTACCCTGCGCTTGGTGCCCGGGTAGTAGTAGAGGCTGTCGTCCTGGACGGTGGCCAAGGTCATGCCGGCCGTGTCAAGGGCTGGCAGGAAGGTGGACAAAACCTTGAAGGTGGAGCCTGGCTGGCGGTAGGAGGAGACGGCTCGGTTGAGAGTTCGACTTCCCGCCTTGTCTCCGCGACCTCCGCAGATGGCCCGAATGGCTCCGGTGGCCTGATCAATCAGGACAAAGGAGACCTGAGGTTGAAGGCTAAAGTCCACATTTTCTGTAATAATTGTGTCATTCTTCCCCAAAACACTTTTTCTAAATCCCTTAATATATCTTCTGGCCAGACTCTTGTCTGTAAAATAGGCCGTGATTTTCTTCTTCTTTTTTTTCTTGACCCAGGATTTTAAGTGGTCAAAGTTGTAACTTACCTCCTTGCCATTTTTCCTGGCTATAGTCAGCTGGTAGGTCAGCATATAGGAAGAGTTTGTAGGATAATAGCCCGGGTCGTTGACAACCTGGTCTACCACCTTTTGCATGGAACTGTCCTGGGTGGTTTCTATGGTCAGGCCTCGGCTGTAAAGGGCATTGTAGGCCTGGGTCTCAGTGTATCCCAACTTCTTCTTCAGGTCCTTGATGACCTGGTCAATCAGGGCATCTGTGAAGTAGGAGGTGGTTTTAGAGGCGGTTCCCATGTGCTGGTTTACTGTCTGTATGCGGTCGTAGACGTGGTCGTTGATGGCCGTGTTGTAGTCATCCCTGGTAATGTAGCCCTGTTCCTTCATGTAGGTCAGGACGGTTGTCCGCTTCCTGGCATTGGCGGCAGGGTGGGTAATGGGATTGTAGGCAGATGGGTTTTGGGTAATACCTGCTAAGACTGCGCACTCAGAAATGGAAAGGTCGGTTACAATTTTTCCGAAATAGCGCTTAGCAGCCGCCTGGACTCCCAAGGTGTTTTGGCCCAGATTTATGGTGTTTAGGTAGTACTCGAGAATGTCTTGCTTGGAGTAGGATTTTTCTAACTGGATGGCCAGATACTGCTCCTGGATTTTTCTCTGAAAACGGGAGAGGGTAGTTTTTTCCTCGCCCCCGTCAAAGACCTGGTTTTTCAAGAGCTGCTGGGTCAGGGTAGAGGCCCCCTGGTCAAAATGTCCCCCGTTGGAGAGACCTGTGGCAAAGGCCCTTAGGATTCCCTGAAAATCCACTCCCTGGTGCTCATAAAAGCGCTCGTCCTCAATGGCCACAAAGGCATTTTGCAGGTTGGCGGGAATCTTGTCGATGCTTACATACTCGCGGTTGGCGTCCTTGCCTACCAGGGTTTCAATGGTATTTCCATCGGTGTCTAAGAGCTTGGTGCCGTAGCCTCTTGGAGTGATTTGTATGTCCGATAGGTCCGGGGCAGAGGCGATGGTGGTCTGAAAGGCTCCCACGACCATGCTGGTAAAAAAGCAGACCAAAAAGAGAAAACTCACAAGCATAATTCGAACCAAAATCAGTTTGGCCTTATTTATTCTTCTGCTGGCAGGAGACTGGAGCATTTTTATTCTTTTGTCAATTTCGCTTGGACTGAAATTCATGACCTACCTCTTTTCCCTTGTACTCAAGTTTCACATAGTTATGTCCATTATAGTGCAAAAAAAGAGGTTTTGCAATGACCTGGCCCGGGACTTGTGGATGACAAATATTTCTTCCTATGTTAAAATGTTCCTTAATCAGGAATTTAGGAGGATGCTATGGGACAGGACTCTCGTATCATATATCAGGAGGGCCAGGGAGAAGTGGTGGAAAAAAAATCCCGCTTCATCGCCTACATTTTTCCGGCTAAAACGGAGGAGGAAGCGCTGGCTCGGATTCAGGAAATCAGGAAAAAACACTACGATGCCAGGCACAACTGTTTTGCCTATGTCATTGGAGATAAAAATGAGACAGAGCGCTGCAGCGACGACGGGGAGCCCTCGGGAACAGCAGGCCGTCCTATGCTGGAGGTTTTGACCGGCCAGGGAATTCACAATGCAGTGGCGGTGGTCACCAGGTATTTTGGAGGCACTCTTTTGGGGACGGGAGGCCTGGTTCGGGCCTACACAGCTGCCATGCAGGAGGGCCTGAAAAATTGCCAAATCATGGAGCAAAAGGAGGGAATCCCCCTGAAAGTTCAGACGGACTACAACGGCATAGGAAAGCTCCAGTACCTGGCCCGCAGCCTGGACCTCAAGGAGATGGATACCCAGTACGGAGAGACGGTGACCACCACCCTTTTAGTGCCCAGGGATGATTTGGAAAAGGTTGAAAAAGAAATTACAGAGCAGACGGCGGGAAAGGCCCTCTTAGATGCCCAGGACATGATAAAGTATGGTCTGGTGGATGGCCAGGTCGTCTTCTTATAGAAAGAGGCAAAATCGTGAATTTATTAGATTATTTTGGACAGGAACAAAAGGAAAAGGAATCCCCCCTGGCCTCACGCCTGAGGCCAAGGACCCTGGAAGAGGTGGTGGGCCAGCAGCACATTATCGGCCAGGGAACCCTGCTCTATAGGGCCATTCGGGCGGACAAATTGAGTTCTATTTTATTTTATGGGCCACCGGGCACGGGCAAAACCACCCTGGCCAAGGTGATTGCCAACACCAGCCAGGCGGAATTTTTGCAGATCAATGCCACCTCCGCAGGCAAGAAGGACATGGAGCAGGTGGTGGAAAAGGCCAAGGAAAATTTGGGGGCCTATGGCAAGAAAACCATTCTTTTTATTGACGAGATCCACCGCTTTAACAAGGGCCAGCAGGACTATTTGCTCCCCTTTGTGGAGGATGGAACAGTAATACTTATTGGGGCCACCACAGAAAACCCCTACTTTGAGGTAAACGGGGCTCTGATTTCCAGGTCTATTATTTTTGAACTAAAACCCCTGAGCAAGGAGGACATAAAGACCCTGATACAAAGGGCCTTGACGGACCAGGAGAGGGGACTTGGAGTTTACGGGGCAAGAATCGAGGAGGAGGCCCTGGATTTTCTGGCAGATATCAGTAATGGAGATGCCAGGTCTGCCCTCAATGCCATTGAACTGGGAGTTTTGACCACAGACAAAAATGACCAGGGAGAGATTGTGATTGACCTGGCAGTGGCCCAGGAGTGCATTCAGAAGAGGACCCTGCGCTACGACAAGACAGGAGATAACCACTACGATACCATCTCTGCCTTTATTAAGAGCATGAGGGGGTCGGACCCGGATGCGGCCATCTATTACCTGGCCCGCATGCTCTATGCCGGGGAGGACATTCGCTTCATTGCCAGAAGAATTATGATCTGTGCCGCAGAGGATGTGTCCAATGCAGACCCTCAGGCCCTGGTGGTGGCTACCAGCGCGGCCCAGGCGGTGGAGAGGCTGGGCATGCCAGAGGCCAGAATTGTCTTAGCTCAGGCGGCATCCTATGTGGCCTGCGCCCCTAAGAGCAACTCGGCTATTATGGCCATTGATTCGGCCTTGGATTTTGTCAAGACCCACCCGGGCTATCCCATTCCGGCCCACCTTCAGGACGCCCACTACAAGGGGGCGGCCAAGCTTGGACACGGACTTGGCTACCAGTATGCCCACGACTATCCTCACCACTATGTCAGGCAGCAGTATTTGCCAGACCAGGCCAGGGATATGCGGTTTTATAAGCTCTCCCATGAGGGCTATGAAGCGGAATTAGCTAAACTACAGAGAGAAATCGGTTCTAATAAGGACACAGAATAGAGAGGGAAAAAATGGAAAACAAAGAATTTAAGAGTAAGTATACCAAAGGACAGAGAAGGGTGGCCCTTGCCGCAGTGGTTTTGCTGGTGCTCCTCTATCTCATTACCCTGGTGGCGGCCCTGACCACCTCCCCAGCTGCCCCAGAACTGTTTCGCATGTGCATAGGAGCCAGCCTTTTGATTCCTATTATGCTCTGGCTCTACATCCGATTCTGGAGATTTTTTAGCAAGAGAGATCGGGAGACCTTTCAGGAAGACAAGGGAGATGAGGACAAGTAAAGGAGGAAAAGTATGGAGTATTTCATTACCTTTATTGAGGGAATTATCACCTTTGTATCCCCCTGTCTTTTGCCCGTGCTCCCCGTCTATATTTCTATTTTTGCTGGAGGGGGAGAGGAAAAATCCTCCGGCCTGAAAAACGCCCTGGGTTTTGTCCTGGGCTTTAGTATGGTCTTTGTGGCCCTGGGGAGTTTGGCAGGAAGCTTAGGAGCTTTTTTGAGTCGATATGAGACCTGGGTCAATGTGGTGACGGGAGCCTTTGTAATTCTAATGGGTCTGTCCTACCTGGGTCTCTTTGAGATTCCCTTTTTTCAAAGGGGAGGAGGAAAGGGGGAGACCGAGAAGCTTAACTTTGGCAAGGCTCTGGTCCTTGGTCTTAGTTTTTCCCTGGCCTGGACCCCCTGCCTTGGTACCTTTTTGGGATCGGCCCTCATGCTGGCCTCCCAGCAGGGAACGGCCCTGAAGGGCTTTTTCCTACTTCTTATTTACTCTCTGGGTCTTGGCATCCCCTTTTTACTGGCGGCGGTTTTGACAGAGAGAATCAAGGCTACCACGGCCTGGATTAAGAAAAACTACCGGCTGGTCAAGTTGGTTTCTGGAATTCTTTTGCTGGTGACAGGATGCCTTATGGCCACTGGTACCATGGGCAAGCTACTGAATTTCTTCGCATAGGAGGTAAATATGAGTTCACTTACAAAGAGCAGATTGATTAACGCTGGAATTTTGCTGGGCCTGGTCCTATTGCTGGCAGGGGCCTTTGCCTTTTATCAGAACTATATGGAGGGAAAAGGCCAGGAGCCTGTGGCCAGCCAGACCCCTCAGTCCCAGACCCAGGGGGAGATGGCGGCGGATTTTGCCATGGAGGACGGCCAGGGCAAGCAGGTGAGACTGGCGGACTTTGTGGGAGACAAACCTCTGGTAATTAATTTTTGGGCCAGCTGGTGCGGCTACTGTGTCCAGGAGATGCCCCACTTTCAGGAGGTCTATGAGGAGTACGGAGACCAGGTGGAATTTCTCATGGTGGACATGACGGATGGCAGGAGAGAGACCAAGGAGACGGCCAAGGAATTTCTTCAGGAAAACAATCTGACGCTGCCGGTTTATTTTGACACAGAGGGCCAGGCAAAAACGGCCTATAAAATATTTGGCCTGCCCCAGACCTGCATTTTGAACAGGGAGGGAAAAGTGGTAGAAACCATCCAGGGCTATTGCGACAAAACTACACTTGTAGAATCAATAAAAAAGGCGAGTTAAGAGAAAATAGACCGGGAGAAAACAAGGGGCTGTTATTTTCTTCTGCCTCTCAGCCTTGAATTATTTCTTTTCTTGTGTTAAGGTTATCTAAGTGTAAGAAAACTTAAATTAAGTACATTATAATGAAGAAAGGGGAAACTATGAAAAAGCTTGACCCCAAATTTAATGGATATTTTTACCTTGGACTGACCCTCTTTCTGGTGATTCTTGCCAGTCTTTTAGTGGCGGCAGTCTATTTGTCATGGGATCGCATTGAGACCGGTTTTGCCATGGTCAACAATGCTCTGGTCCCTGTTTATGTGGGATTGATTATTGCCTATCTTTTGGCCCCACTTGTGAACAAGGCGGACCAATACCTTTTTGTTCCTCTTTTTCACAAGATTATGAAAAAAGAGGATAAAATCAAGAAGTTGGCCAGAGGATGCTCTGTCTTTCTTACTATGGTTGTCAGTATTTTGTTTGTCTTCGCCCTTTTTATGATGATTATCCCAGAGGTGATTGACAGCGTATCAGGTCTGGTATCCAACATGCCAACCTATTATAACAATGTGAGCAGCGAGCTTCAGAAGCTCTTTGACAGCAATCCTGGCTACCAGCATTATTTTACCGATATGCTGGACAATATTTATGTCAGCTTAATGGATTGGTTGAAAAATGATTTTCTCCCTACCAGCAATGAGATGCTCAGCAATCTGACAGATGGATTAGTCAGTGCTGTGGGCTATGTGGTAAATATTTTTATCGGCCTGATTGTGGCTATTTACCTCCTGGCTGCCAAGGAGCGCTTTTGCGCCATGGGCAAGAAAATCTTGTGTGCCTTTGTTCCGGACAAGGGAGTAGAGAAAATTATGGAGCTCTTGCGAGACACCCATATGATTTTTGCCAAGTTTATTTCCGGAAAGTTAATTGATTCCCTTTTGGTGGGAGTTTTGACCTTTATTATTATGAGCATTGCCGGTGTTCCTTACACCCTGCTCATCAGTGTTTTAATCGGTGTGACCAATGTGATTCCTTTCTTTGGACAGTATATTGGAATTATACCGAGTGCCATTATTGTATTTATTGCTAACCCGGTCAAGGGAGTTATCTTCCTTGTCCTTATAATTATATTGATGCAGGTGGATGGTAACATTATCGGCCCTAAGATTTTGGGTGAGTCCATTGGACTCGGCAGTTTTTGGATTCTCTTTTCCATCCTCTTCTTCGGCTCCCTGTTCGGCCTCCTGGGCATGATCTGTGGTGTGCCTCTGTTTGCTGTAATCTACCGCTATGTTAAGCGCTGGGTAGAGAAGCGATTGAAGAAGAAGGAGAGGCCTGTGCCAACAGAAGCCTATATCAAAGAAGTGGTAAAAATGCCTGAACAGAAGGATCAGGCAAAGGAGGAAGAGTAACCGTGAGCGATTATATGAGAAAGTATAATTCGAGAGAGAAGAGAAGAAGAGCGTCATACGAGAGAAAATACCATGCTACAGGTCGAAGGGCTTATCGCAGCAGACAGCGCAGACGACGCCAGACCAATGTGGCAGTTTTTTACACCACGAGAATTGCAATTATTTTGCTGATTATAGGCATTATTGTTTTTGGAATTACCATGATTGGAAAAAAGGCGGGAGGTTCCGCGGGGAGTGAAGGAAGTTCTACAGAAGTAGTATCCACAGGTAGCGCCATTTCTGGCCCATCTGTCACAGCTGTTCCAGGAGGAGTGGCAGAGGCAGTGGAGGCTGTGGAAACCCTGGCACCCCTGGCTATTGCCACCCCTACGGTAGCTCCAAGATCCAAGGCTGTGGCCCTGACCTTTGATGATGGACCAAGTTCAGCCCATACCAATGACATCTTGGATGTATTGGAAGAGAACAATGCCCATGCCACATTTTTCGTAGTGGGACAGCGGTGTGAGATAGATGCAGAAATCCTTAAGAGGGAGATTGCCATTGGCTGTGAAATCGGAAGCCATTCTTGGGATCACGCCAACCTGAGCGAACTCAGCGTCAAGGAATTTAGAAAGCAAAACCAAAAAACCGTAGATGTGGTCAAGAAAGTTACAGGCTATGAAATAAGCCTTATGCGTCCACCATACGGTGCCATCAGCAACAAGATGCGAAAGAAACTGGGAATGCCAATGATTCTTTGGAGCGTAGATACTCTGGATTGGAAGACCAAGAATGCCAAGGCCGTCTTTAAAGAGGTAAAAAAACAGGTCTCAGACGGTGATATCATACTGGTGCATGACATTCACGGTTCCACCGCCGAGGCCATTAAAAAGGTGGTTCCATGGCTTCTGGAGAATGACTATGACATTCTGACTGTATCTGAACTCATGGAGCGCAAGGATATTAAATTAGAGGATGGAGTCGCTTACTTGAACGCCAAGTGAGATGGCCTCTAACTGATCGTAGTATTTGTAAAGGGTCTGGGTCCCGTTTTCCAAGAGATAGTAGTGCTTGATATAGGGAACCAGAAGAAGGATAAACATGAAGGTCAGCAGGACCAGAATCGGCTGCTGGAGGGCCACATTGGCCAGGAGAGTTATTATGGTCATAAGGGCAAACAAGACTGTTACCAGCAGGTGAATAAAGCGCTCATGTTGAAAAAACTGAATTTGAACGAGCAGGCGTTTCTGCTCCATTTGGGCTTCTTCCGGACTCAGCTTGTCCTGAAGGAGCTCTTTGTAATAATCCAGGTAAAAGTGCATTCGTTTGGTCATAAAGGTCAGTCCTTTCTCAATATATTCCTATTCTTATTTTAACATAGGTTGTTGCGGTGTAAAAGATAATTTGTTACAATGAAAGTAGGAATGAAAACCTCATAATAAGGGAGTGTAAAAGCATTTTTTAACTAGGAGGTAGACAAAATGAACAAGGGAAAAAGATTATTATCATACTTATTAGTGGCGGCTTTACTGGGTTCTACGATTGTAGTGAATCCAACAGTATCCCAGGCTAAGAAAAAAACCAGAAAGGTTGTTGTAGAGGGTATCCGCGGAAACATTCTCTATTACTATCTGGCCAGGAAAAAGTCTACTGTGATAAGTGGATCTAAGTCCAGCTACCGGGTTGGCACCGGCAAGAGAAGACAGATCAAGATCAATGCCAGTACCAAGTTTTACCTGCGAGATATGACCAACAAGAGTAAGAACAAGGTAGACAGAGCTGAGTTTAGAGACGGTGTAGGCAAGCTGAAACAGAAGAAGGCCAAGGATGGCACTGTCTATTACAAAGGAAATTATTGCAAAATCAAACTAGTAGGTGGAAGATGTACCAAGATAACACAGAAATATCAGTAGAAGAATTAAAAAACATCAGGCCGGAGGAAATTCAGATTTTGGACCTCAGGTCTGAGGATGAAATTGAACACGGAGCTATTAGGGGTGCCCTGCCAGTGGTAGGGCATCATCTTTTGACCGATGAAAAGATAAGAAGAGACAAGAGATTGGTAGTAGTGAGCAAGAGGGGCCAGGCCAGCCAGGAGGCGGCTAAGACCCTGAGAGAGGCCGGCTGCCAGGCTCAGAGTCTTAAGGGAGGCTACCTGGCCTGGGTCCTAGACCAGATTCAGGAGGATCAGGAGGCTGTCAGCGCCAAGGAGGTAGAACAGAGCCTTCGCAAGCGCTTCAAAAAGACCATTTGGTCCAAGTTTGCCAAGGCCATTAATACCTATGACCTAATCCAGCCGGGAGACCGGATTGCCGTCTGTATCTCCGGTGGCAAGGACTCCATGCTTATGGCCAAGTGCTTTCAGGAAATCAAGCGTCATAACAAGTTTGATTTTGATGTCAAGTTCATTGTTATGGATCCGGGCTACAGTCCTGCCAACCGTCAAGTCATTGAGGCCAATGCCAGGAGGCTAGAGATTCCCATTGAGATTTACGAATCCCAGATTTTTGACTCCGTCTATCATATTGAGAAGTCCCCTTGCTATCTCTGCGCCCGCATGAGAAGGGGCCATCTCTACCACTATGCCAAGGAGCTTGGTTGTAACAAAATCGCTCTGGGCCACCACTACGATGATGTCATTGAGACCATTCTCATGGGAATGCTTTACGGGGCCCAAATTCAGACCATGATGCCTAAGCTTCACAGCACTAATTTTCCGGGTATGGAGCTGATTCGCCCCCTCTATCTGGTGAGAGAAGAGGATATTAAGGCTTGGAGAGATTACAATAAGTTGCATTTTATCCAGTGTGCCTGTCGGTTTACGGAGGCCAATACAGATGCCAACAGCAAGGAAAATGCCTCCAAGAGATTGGAGATTAAGGCCCTGATCAGAGAACTAAAAAAAGGCAACCCCTTTGTGGAGGGCAACATTTTCAAAAGTGTGGAAAATGTCAACCTCAGCACAGTGGTTGCCTACAAAAAAGATGGTATTAAGCATTTTTTCCTAGAAGATTACGATGAACCAGGCGATGGAAGACAGGAACAATCTGAGCCGCAATGACCATCTTGACAAGGTCGATGGCGATGAATGGGACAAAGCCTGCCAAGAGGGCTGGAATCAGTCCAACACCGCTTGTAAACATGTACCAGAGACTTCCAAAGAGGTCTAGGAATACAGCAGACACAATAGCTGCTGCTGTGTAGTAGATTCGGCTGTAAGGTCTTTGGCACGCCAGAGCCAGGAAAAAGGCGACAATCAAAAAGGCGAAGGAATATCCTCCCCAAGGGGTGAGAAGATAGCCTAGGCCTCCCTGGCCGCCGATAAAGACGGGAACTCCCACACAACCTAGGAGGAACCAGACAGCAGTGATGCTGAAGGACTCCAGGGGAGAAAAGGTCAAAGCGATTAGGGTTAACATGAGATTAAAGACTGTGACATGACTTCCGTTTGGCAGGGGAATGCTAATATAGGCACTGATGCAGAGCATGGTGGCAAAAAGAGCCATACTTACCAGACGAAAAGTTTTTGTTTGTGTGTTCATAAAAACCTCCTGTAATATGTTTTTTACAAAGCATATTATAAGGAGGTTTTCTTGGAATGTCAACCAATAAATTAAAAATGGTTA
>JAILSA010000179.1 GCA_024697885.1 Eubacterium sp.
GATATGATTTACGGCATTCTTGCTTCAGGTAGTTGCCACCTTACTGACATTGTAAATCAACTCCATGAAAAGACTAAAACTGAATTTGCATTTCAAGACTGACTCCCTTTCCCTTGACACCATACCCCTTCTTATATAGAATAAGTCTGTATAGAAAAAATATTGACAGAGGCTCAGGCCTCAGAACGGAGGAATTTTTTATGGATATACCCCACGACCCCATTATTTTAGTAAGCTATGTAAATACCAAATTAAGGGATCAATTTGCAACCCTGGATGAATTTTGTCGCACCTATGATGTGGATGAAACCAAACTCAGAGAAATTCTTGGGGACATTGACTATCAATACGATGAAACTACAAATCAATTTGTATAAGGATGACGGGGATGAAGACACCAATAACATATACCCATGAAATTTCAATCGAAGAATATAACAAGCTGAGGGCCAGTGTAGATTTTATCACCATCCGGCCAGCTCGGGCCAAGGTGGCCCTATCCAACTCCCTCTTTACCATTGTGGCCATGGAGGGTAACCACCCCATCGGTATGGCCCGTGTTGTGGGAGATGGAGGCTATGTCTACTTTGTCTGTGATGTCATCGTCAGACCTGACCACCAGTCCCGCGGTCTGGGACGCCAGATCATCGAACATGTTTTGACCTGGCTTGAGACCCAGGTCCACCCCGGGGAAACCATTATGGTAAATCTTATGTCCGCCATGGGCAAGGAGCCTTTTTACGAAAAACTGGGCTTCCACACCAGACCCTTTGGCAACCACGGTGCCGGCATGAGCCGGTGGATCACCGGAGGCGAGGACATCATTCCCAAGTGAATATTCACTCTGATTTAAAGTATAATAAAACAGGAAGAGGACAACCAGAGAGAGACTTTCGTCTCAAGTCGGTTGGACTCTTCCTATTTTTAGACTATCTTAGTGCGACAGCCCCCTTTTTTTATGTAATCCTCTTTTCCCTTTTAGCATGGCACTACATATGGAAACGATATCCCACTCCCCAGATGGTCTCAATGTACTCTGGATTGGAGGTGTCTTTTTCCACCTTCTCGCGTAACTTCTTGATATGAACTGTTACGGTTGCTATATCGCCAACAGATGGAGTTCCCCAGATTTCCTGGAAGAGCTCCTCCTTGGTAAATACATGGTTTGGATTCTTGGCCAGGAAGAAGAGCAGATCAAATTCCTTAGTGGTAAAATTCTTCTCCTCGCCGCGAATGAATACGCGTCTAGCAGTCTTGTCAATCTCTAACTCGCCTACTGTAATTACCTCATTGCCTGTATCCTGTGGATTGGCCTGAGAGGTCAGAACGTCATAGCGGTCCAGGTGAGCCTTGACGCGGGCTACCAACTCGCTTGGGCTAAATGGCTTGGTCATGTAATCGTCTGCTCCCAGACCCAAGCCGTGAATCTTATCAATATCTTCCTTCTTGGCAGATACCATAATCACTGGTGTCTGGTGCTCCTGTCTGAACTCGCGACAGATCTCAAATCCGTCCTTGCCCGGCAGCATCAAATCCAAAATCAAGAGGTCGTATTCTCCTGTCATGGCCTGCGCCATTCCGTCCTCTCCGTTATCCACGATGGTTACCTCAAAATTGCTGAGTTCCAAATAATCTTTCTCCAACTCAGCGATTGGTGCCTCATCCTCTACTATTAATATTTTTTTCATTGTCTTTTTCCTTTCCATCTTTTATTCTCCCTTCACCTTTGGTATAGATATGTAAACCGTCGTTCCCTGGTCAACCTCGCTCTCCGCCCAAATCTTTCCCCCGTGGTCGTCCACAATCTTTTGCGCTATGGACAGACCCAATCCGGAACCACCTGTGGTGGAATTTCGCGAGCTGTCGGTTCTATAAAATCTCTCGAAAATGCGGGGAAGCTCATCCTTTGCTATTCCTACACCGTTGTCTGCCACTTCCACAATCACACTCTCATCATCTTCTTTTAACCTAACCATGAGAATTCCAATATTTCTCTGTATATATTTAGAAGCGTTCCCGATAATATTATTCATTACCCGCTTCATTTTTTCACTGTCAAGGCGGACCAGGGTAGTTCTGCTGATTTCACTTTTAAAAATAAGACTAATTTTCTTGGTCTCCAGGTCCAGGGAAAGATCACTGGCACAGGAGGAAAAATAATCCAGAGCCGAAACTTCCTGCCACTGATAGGAAATGTCCTTTTGATAAATCTTGGCAAAGAAGGACAGCTCATCCACCAGCGATGACATGTCATTGGACTTGTTGCGAATGGTGGTCACATACTTCATCAACTTGTCCGGGTCCGATGCCACCCCGTCCAAAATACCCTGAGAATAACCCTTAATGGCCGTCAGGGGCGTTTTCAAATCATGGGTAATATTTCCCAAAACCTCTCGAGTCAGAGAATCCACCTGGTCCTTCTCTTCCCGAAGGGCTCTGGTCTCCTCTAATGCCCCCCTGTGGGTGTACCTCAAGGGAAAAAGAATCGCCGCAAATTGGATAATGGAAAGGGCTAATACGCCGTAGAGCACCAAATCGCGTTCTGCCGGCCCCAGAGCATCCGTCAGGGTCCAGGCAACCAAACCAAAGGCCGCTATAATCTCAACAACCAGCGCCACCTTGCATATCATGTCCCATTTACGCCACTTTGCTATCATGCATACCTCACGCTTTCAATTCTTAATTAAAATTTTACATCAATTTTAATCATATGTGTTAATTATAATCTAATTTTCCTTTTTTTTCAAGCACATCATATATAAATGGGAGGGCCTTTTTCCAAAACTTTCTTGACGACATTTTTTTTATATCCTATAATGAGTTTTACTGTATTAACAAATGACTCTTTTGAATTGGAGGAAATTATGGGTAAAATTTTATTTACTTCTGAATCCGTTACTGAGGGACATCCAGATAAAATCTGTGACCAGATTTCTGATGGTATTCTGGACGCCCTTTTAGCACAAGACCCTATGAGCCGCGTGGCCTGCGAGACCACCACTTCCACCGGGTTTGTTATGGTTATGGGAGAAATCACTTCCAAGGCCAATATTGATATTCAAAAAATCGTCAGAGACACCGTTTGCCAGATCGGCTACGATTCCTCTGACAAGGGATTTGACGGCAACAGCTGTGCCGTTATGGTAGCCCTGGACAAGCAGTCCGCTGACATCGCCATGGGCGTGGACAAGGCTCTTGAGGCCAAGCTGACTGACTCCCAGATCGACGCCATCGGCGCCGGAGACCAAGGTATGATGTTTGGCTATGCCACAGATGAGACCGATGCCTATATGCCATACCCAATCTATCTGGCCCACAACCTGTCCCGCCAATTGACCAAGGTCCGCAAGGATGGAACTCTTGCCTACCTTCGTCCAGACGGCAAGAGCCAGGTGACTGTGGAGTACGACGAAAACGGCAAGCCAATCCGCATTGATGCCATTGTTGTCTCCAGCCAGCACAGCGAAGATGTGGAGTGGGAGCAAATCAAGACAGACATCCGCAAGCATGTCATCGACCCTATTATTCCAGCCAACCTCATTGATGAGGACACCAAGATCTACATCAACCCAACAGGCCGCTTCGTAATCGGCGGTCCTAATGGAGACAGCGGTTTGACTGGAAGAAAAATTATCGTAGACACCTACGGCGGTTGGGCACGCCACGGCGGCGGCGCCTTCTCCGGCAAGGATCCAACAAAGGTAGACCGTTCTGCTGCCTATGCAGCAAGAT
This sequence comes from Eubacterium sp., assembly GCA_024697885.1. Classification (GTDB taxonomy): domain Bacteria; phylum Bacillota; class Clostridia; order Lachnospirales; family Lachnospiraceae; genus Eubacterium_F. Next base: position 3,733 of record JAILSA010000179.1, read on the forward strand.
ACGTTGCCAAAAACCTGGTAGCTGCAGGCCTGGCCAAAAAAGCGGAAATCCAGCTTTCCTATGCCATCGGAGTAGCAGCTCCAACCTCCGTCCGAGTAGACACCTTCGGCACAGGCAAGTTGCCTGAGGAAAAATTAGTAGACATCGTCAACGAAAACTTCGACTTGAGACCAGCGGGAATAATCCAGATGCTGGACTTGAGAAGACCGATCTACAAACAGACCGCTGCCTACGGACACTTCGGACGCACCGATTTAGATTTACCATGGGAAAAATTAGATAAGGTAGAGACCTTGAAGAAATATCTATAGTCTAAAAACAGGAAGAGTCCAACCATAGTCCAGCAGAAAAAAAATACTACCAGCGAGAGACTCCAAGGCGAATGCCTTGTGTCTCGAGTCGGTAGTATTTTTTCTATAAATGCAACACCCTATCCTTTATCTCCTGGGTTCTTCCCTGATTCCAGAACTGGGTTCCTATATATCCACAGGTTCTTCTGGCCACAAAGAGGGTTGCCTGGTCGCGGTTGCCACAATTTGGGCACTCCCAACAAAGTTTTCCATTGGCCTCTTCCTTGATCTGGATTTCTCCGTCATAGCCACATTTTTCGCAGAAGTCGCTCTTGGTATTGAGCTCTGCATAAATAATATTGTCGTAAATATATCTCATAACAGACATAACTGCATCTGTGTTATCCTGGAGGTTTGGCACCTCTACATAGGAAATAGCTCCGCCTGGTGACAGCTTCTGGAAGTCCGACTCAAACTTGAGTTTGCTAAAAGCATCAATTTCCTCTGACACATGGACATGGTAGCTGTTGGTGATGTAGTTTTTGTCCGTTACACCCTCAATCATGCCAAAGCGCTTCTGCAGGCACTTGGCGAACTTGTAGGTGGTGGACTCCATTGGAGTTCCGTATACAGAATATCCTATATCCTCTGCCGCTCTCCACTCCTGACACTTGTCATTGAGCTTTTGCATAACAGCCAGGGCGAATTTCTTGCCCTTCTCGGAGGTATGGGTCTGGCCCAGCATGCGGACGCACATCTCGCAGATTCCTGCGTATCCCAAGGATATGGTGGAGTAGCCGCCAAAGAGGAGTTTGTCGATCTTCTCACCTTTTTTCAAGCGGGCCAGGGCGCCGTGCTGCCAGAGGATTGGGGCCACGTCAGAAACGGTTCCCAAAAGTCTCTCGTGGCGGTAGCGAAGGGCCTTGTGGCAAAGCTCCAACCTCTCGTCCAGGATTTTCCAAAACTGCTCAAGGTCTCCCTCGGAGGAGCAGGCCACATCTACCAAATTGATAGTAACTACACCCTGGTTGAAGCGGCCGTAGTACTTGCGGCTTCCGTCTGGGTTGCGAACTCCGTCCTCGCTGGTTGGGAAGGAGCGGCATCCCATACATGGGTAGACATCTCCCTTTTTGATTTCCTTCATAACCTTAGCAGAAATATAATCTGGCACCATTCTCTTGGCGGTGCACTTGGCAGCCAGCCTAGTCAATTCATAGTACTTAGAATCTTCATTAATATTGTCCTCGTCCAAAACATAAATCAGCTTAGGAAAGGCAGGTGTAATCCAAATTCCCTTTTCATTTTTAACACCCTTGATTCTCTGGTGCAAAACTTCCTCAATAATCATAGCCAGGTCATCCCTGGTCTGTCCCTCAGGCACCTCGTCCAGGTACATGAACATGGTGACAAATGGGGCCTGACCGTTACAGGTCATAAGGGTAATGAGCTGGTACTGGATGGTCTGGATTCCACTCTTTACCTCCAGATACAGTCTCTTTTCTGTGATTTTATCTATAATTTTTTCATCTAAAGACTCGCCGCACTCCTGGCGCTCCTCAATTACCTGCTGGCGGATTTTCTTTCGACTGACATCGACAAAAGGAGCGATGTGAGCCAGGGTAAAGGACTGGCCGCCGTACTGGTTGCTGGCCACCTGAGCCACGATCTGGGTGGTGACGTTGCAGGCAGTAAAAAAGCTCTGGGGTCTGTCGATCATAGTCTCACTGATTACCGTGCCATTTTGCAACATGTCCTCCAAATCAATGAGATCACAGTTGTGCTCCCTCTGGGCAAAATAGTCGGAGTCGTGAAAATGGATAATACCCTTTTCGTGAGCCTCCACAATATCTTGTGGCAAGAGCATGCGCCTGGTCAAATCCTTGCTGACCTCTCCTGCCATATAATCACGCTGGGTGGAGTTGATCACCGGGTTCTTGTTGGAATTCTCCTGGTTGACCTCCTCGTTGATGTTGTCAATCAGGGCCAAAATTCCGTTGTCCGTAGTGTTGGACTTACGGGTCAACTCTCTCTTATAGCGGTAGCGCACATACTTCTGTGCCACCTCATATCCACGCATCTCCATGATTCCGGTCTCCACCATATCCTGGATGTCCTCTACATGAACTGCATGGGTCATTTCCTCAATCTTGCGAGTCACATTCTCGGCCACAGCCTTGACCTGGTACTCGTTCATTTGGTGGAGCTTGTCCACCTCATTGTTGGCAGCTGCAATCGCATTTTCAATCTTTGAAAAATGAAATTCAACCTCTTCCCCGTTTCGTTTGATTACTCGAATCTTTGCCACTTTTCCCATTTTTTAACCTCTTTCCTGGCATTTTTAACCTTGTTTTGTCTCGCTTCCCCTAAAAGTTAAATCACGATATAGTGTATTTAGTTCCCATATATAGCACTAGATATTGTACTAGTAGCCATTATATCTCAAAGTTGTAAAATTGAAAAGGGGTAAAATATATTTTTTTTACTTTCTTTTAAGAAACTTATAGGAATAATTCTAATGAAATAGGGAATAAAAGACGATATAATGTATATAATAACCATTGAAAGGAGGATTCACATGGATGTAAATGGAATTAACAGTGTCTTGGCCAATACCTATACTGCCAATCAGAAATCAGGCAAGACAAGTCAAACGGCGAACAGTTCTTCTGCCGCAGAAGAACCAGGTGTTGTGTATGAGCCATCCACTGGCGCTACGGATAGCACCTCCTCACAGAAGACGGATTACTCCTCAATTGTGGCAAGCTTGAAAAAGGAGCAGGCAGCTCACACCCAGCAGCTGCAGAACCTGGTAGATCAGCTGATCAGCAAGCAGGGCCACAAGTACACCAGCCTGGCGGAGATTTTTGAAAACGCTGAGGTGGATGAGGAGAATCGCGCTGAAGCCCAAAAGGAAATTGGAGAAGATGGATATTGGGGAGTAGAAAAGACCAGCGACCGCTTGGTTGCCATGGCCCAGGCCCTTTCCGGAGGAGACCCTTCCAAGGCAGACACCCTGATTGACGCCATCAAGGAAGGATTTTCCCAGGCCGGCCAAGCATGGGGTGGGGACCTGCCAGAGATTTGCCAGAAGACGGTAGATACGGCTATTCAGAAATTGGAAAAATGGAGAGATGGCGTTACCGACTCCCAAGAACAGGCATAAAAATACGAACTAATTGTGAGCAATTTTTCGCCACCACACAAGAAGGGGCTGTCGCACTAACAATTAAAAAATTGTTAGTGCTCAGCCCCTTTCCTTACTTTGCTGAACCTATCACACTCTTTAAGAGATCCATATCGATAGGTTTTTTTAACACCCCACTAATCCCGGATACTTCCAAGGCACGATTGACCACATCATAGGTGATACCGGTCACAGCTATAATAGGAATTTTTCTGGCGTCCGACCGATCGGCCTGACGAATCCTTGCCGCCACTTCCGTTCCCTTTTTCTCTGGCATCATGATATCCATGAAAATGAAATCAAATTCACCTTCTCCGGAAGACTTGAAAATATCCAAGGCATCTTCGCCGTTTAGGGCAGTGACTGAATCCACTCCCAAAAGCTCCAGTTTTTTGGACAACTCCAGGGCAGAAACCTTGTTGTCATCCACAACTAATGCCTTCATGACATCGCCTTCCTTTCTCCGCAATATAGTTGCTTTTATTATATCCCAAAAAAGACAAATAGTCCACGGATTTCATCCCTATAAGTCTTTATTTCTTGCGAAAATTCCCTCTAGGTTTTATAATAAAACTGAAACTTTTTTATAAACTTTTTTAAGGAGGAATCTATGAAAAGTATAGCCAAGACATTATCTGGCCTCTTTGTGGGCCTCATGTCCCTGACACTTCTCCTTGCCCCAGAGGCAAAGGCGGAGACTACACTCGAGGTATGCACCCCTGATGTGCATGTATCTACTGCTAGCGAGTTGAGCCAGGCACTTACAACTAGCAGCTCCAAATCCACTATTATTTTGGACAAGGACATCACCGATGCCACAAGTCTGACCCCTACTATTTCGGGTTCAATAATTTTGGACTTAAATGGCCACAACCTGACCATTACCGGTGACTGCGGTTTCCACATGACCACAGACACAGACCTTTTTATTGCCAACAGTAATGACTGCCAGACAGATAGCACCTCTACCTCCAGCATTACTTATAAGTCCAGTGGCGGCGGCAGCTACAACCAGGCCTTTGTCTACTTTGATAATCAAGATGCATCTTTTACATCTGTTGGCCAAAATCTGGGAAGCAATTACAAGTCCCGGTCCATTCAGATTTACATTGAGGGTCAGGATGCCTGCGGCTTCAGTGTAAAAAATTCCGGCAACATCTGTCAGGCTCGTGGAGTTAATCTCTTAGGAACCACGGTTTACTCCAGTTCTGCCAGCCACATTTTTTACCTGCCTTCCGAGACAAGTTCTCAGTTACCTATCATTCTTGGCAACCAGTCCAACATCCAGTCCAAGGAGGCACCTTTTTACTGTAACAACTACTATAGCAGCAAACTTAAACTCTACGACTGCACCCTGGGAACAGCCACCGCTAATGGCAAGATTTTTGACATCTGCGACTCTGGCTACACCTCAGATCTTACAAGTATAACCGTTAGCCAGTTCTTGGGTTCTAACACAACCGCTTACAAGAACACCACCTACACTGCTAGCAACCAGTACGATGAAAGCACGGCTATTTCCGCTGTAATCTCAAAGATGTGTACTAACGTTTCCGCTAGCACCACTGAGACAGTACAGCTTCCACTCTTTGCCTATGAGGGTGGACATGTTTATCTGACCAACTTCTATCAGTTAATTTTCACCTCTCACAGTTATAGCGACACTACCAATGAAGCTACCTGTGGTTGCGATGGATGTCACACCCATACCTGTACAGAATGTGGCTACTCAACAGAGACTATCATTCCAGCTACAGGAAATCACACCTGGGACAAGGGAACTGTTACAGTAGAGCCTACAGAGACTAGCGAAGGAGTTATGACCTATGTCTGCACCACCTGCGGTGCCACCAAGACGGAAACTATTCCAGCTCTTAACGCCGACTCAAGCACTTCTTCTAGTTCTTCTAGCACAAGCCAGGCCAGCACTACCACAACCACAAGCCTTGCCAAGCAGACTATCACCATTACCAAGGTTAAAACCTACAAGGTAAAGAGCTTAAAGAAGAAAAAGCTAAAAATCAAGCTCAAGGCCAAGACAAGTGGAGATGGCAAGCTGACTTATTCTGTAAAGAAGACAGCCAAGAAACTGAGAAAGTATATTAAGGTCTCCAAAAAAGGCGTAATAACCATTAAGAAAAAAGCCAAAAAAGGAACCTACAAGGTTTTGATTAAGGCCTCTGCCACCTCCAAGTACGCGGCAGCAAAGAAACTGATCAAAATCAAAATAAAATAAAAAGCGCTTCTCACACTGAGATACTGATAAACAAAAAAGTGCCCTACCAGCGAGAGACTCCAGGACCAATGTCTTGTGTCTCAAGTCGGTAGGGCACTTCTATTTTATTTAACAAATCTTCAAAATATCCGCTGGTGTTTTTCTCTTTGGCATATCTGCTCCCTGGCTGGCATATCCCACCGCAATAACTGCCACGATGGTCTCTGCCTCTGGCACCTGCAAGAACTGGCGGATGGCCTTCTCGTCACGGATTCCCATGATCAGAGTGTCAAGGCCCATATCCTTGGCCTTCAAAACCAGGTTCTCGTTGTGGAGTCCCAAATCATAGAAGCCCCAGCCGTTACCTGCCTCGTTGTCCGGCTGTCCCTCGCGGTTAAAACCTGCTCTGTTGGCCACAAATGTAGTCACAATCAGAGCCGCTCCCTTGGAGTTGTTGGCATTGAACTCTGGCAGACATTTTGCCAGGAAGTCCTCAATCTTGTCCTCAGACAGGATTGCGTAATATCTGGCGGTCTGGGAGTTTTTCCAGGATGGCGCCAAAATCGCTGCCTCTACCATCTCCTCCACCTGGGCCTGAGTTACCTTCTTGCTGGCATCATAGTGGCGGATGCTTCGTCTCTGCTCAATTACTTGTGAAAATTCCATAGTGATAATACCTCCCTTTTTTCAAAATCTCATGATTTTATTTTACACTTTTTGCCCCCATTAGTACAGATTTTTTTCTACCAGGGTCACTGCTTTTTTGGCCTCTAGGGCCACCTGTTCGTAGTCTCCCTTTTTGGCTCCTGCCGTGATCCAGCTGCCGCCGCAGCAGTAGACCTTGTCATAATCCAGATAGGTCTTGGCATTTTCCAGGGAAATCCCCCCTGTGGGCATAAATCTCACGTGAGGAAATGGGGCGGAAATAGCCTTGAGGGTCTTTAAGCCCCCTGCCGCCTCTGCCGGGAAAAATTTTACGTGGTCAAGACCTAGACTCACCGCCTTTTGCAGCTCTGTAGGGGTCATGATTCCCGGGATTACCGGCACCCTTTTTTCCCTGCAGTAATTTACTATTTTCTTGGAGATTCCCGGGGTCACAATAAACTCAGCTCCCGCGTCTAGGGCCTGATCCACCTGGTCTGTGGTCAGGATGGTTCCCGCCCCAATCAGGGCCCTTGGGCAGGCCTCCTTCATGCCCTGGAGGGCGTCTGCCGCCGCCGGTGTTCGAAAGGTGACCTCCGCCGCCATAAGTCCCCCATTTTTCAGGGCGTTCATAATTCTCACCCCCTGCTCACGGCTCTCCACTGTCACCACTGGGATAATGCCGATTTTCTCCAATCTCTCCATCATATCGTTCATATTTCCTACCTCCCTTTTTTGAAAAAAGAAGCCGCGGAAAAAACCGCAGCTTCCCTGTCATTATTCGTATTTTTTAAAGATTACACTGGAATTTTGGCCGCCGAACCCAAAGGAGTTGCTCATGGCAACCTTGACCTCTTTCTTCATGGCCTTGCCAGGCACATAGTTTAGGTCGGCGCACTTGTCGTCCAAGTTGTCCAGATTCAGTGTAGGTGGCACAAGGCCCTGGCGAATACACTGGATGCAGGTGATGGCCTCGGTAATGCCTCCTGCTCCCATCATGTGGCCGGTGGCTCCCTTGGTAGAAGTCACTGCCATGTCCTTTGCGTGGTCTCCGAAAAGTTCCACAATGGCCTGGGTCTCAATTGGGTCACCCATAGGCGTAGAGGTTCCGTGGGTGTTGATGTAGTCCACCTCCTCCACAGAAAGTCCCGCATGTTCAATAGCCTTTTCCATGCAAAAAACAGCTCCAATTCCCTCTGGGTGTGGGCTGGTGACATGGTAGCCGTCGGTGCAGTTGGAAAAACCTGCCAGCTCGCAGAGAATCTTAGCCCCGCGCTTCTTGGCATTTTCCTCTGTCTCAATAATCAGAGCTCCGCCGCCCTCACCGATGACAAAGCCGTCTCGGTCCTTGTCAAAAGGTCGGCTGGCGCCCTGTGGGTTGTCATTGTTGGTGGACAGGGCGTGGGCAGATGCCAGTCCCAAAATAAAGAGTGGGGACAGGGCGCTCTCTGTGCCCATGGCCAAAACGGCGTCTGCCTGGCCGGACATAAGCATCATGCAGGCTGTGCTAATGGCATCTCCGCCGGAAGAACAGGCTGTGCTCACCGTCAGACTAGGTCCCCTGTATCCCTTGGCAATAGCCACCTGAGCTGCTGCCTCGTTGCCAATGATTTTTGGCACAAAGCGAGGACTCACCTTCTTGTGGGCCCCGGTACTCAAGCCGTCCTGGGTCTCTGCCATTGGGCTAATACCTCCCAGGGCTGTTCCCACAGTGATTCCCATTCTCTCAGGGGCTGCAATATCCTCCCCCGCCATCTCAATGGCCTCCATGGCAGCGGCGTAACCGTACTGCATAAAGACATCCATCTCACGGGTCAATTTTTTTGGCATATAGGCCAGGGGATCAAAATCCTTAACCTCTGCCGCTATTTTTACAGGAAGGTCTGTGGTGTCAAAACGGGTGATTTTGTCCACGCCACAAACTCCGGCTGTCACATTGTTCCAGTAATCGTCTAGGCCGATTCCAATGGGAGTTACGGCTCCCATACCGGTTACTACCAGACGACTAGTCTTCATTTGCATTTTCATTCCAGTCGTTCTCCTTAATTTCTTTTCTACGAATCTTACCGCTGATGGTCTTTGGCAATTCCTTGGTGAAATCAAGAATTTTTGGCCACTTGTAGGATGCAATGTTTTCCTTTAGGGTTTTCATAATCTCTGTCTTGAGTTTTTCGTTGCCGTCCTCATCCTCTGTGAGAACAATGCTGGCCTTAATGGCCTGACCGCGGATTGGGTCCGGCACTGGGGTCACAGCGCACTCCAACACATATGGCAACTTCATAATCTCATTTTCAATTTCAAAAGGTCCGATGCGGTAGCCACTGGACTTAATTACGTCATCCACGCGTCCCACATACCAGAGATATCCATCCTCATCAAAGTAAGCGGTGTCGCCGGTGTGATAGTAGCCATCATACCAGGCGTCGTTCGTTTTCTCTTCGTCACCATAATAACACATAAAGAGGCCGTTTGGAATACCTTCCTCCGTGCGGATTACCACCTCTCCCTCTTCCTTGGCCTCAGCCATGGTGCCGTCGGATTTCATAATGTGAACATCGTAGCCAGGGGTAGGTTTGCCCATGGAACCAGGTCTCGGAGTGTCTCCCTTCAGGTTGCCGATGGTCAGGGTCGTCTCCGTCTGGCCAAAGCCCTCCATAATATCAAAACCGGTTTTTTTCTTAAAACGATAGTAGATTTCAGGGTTTAGGGCCTCTCCCGCTGTGGTCACATTCTGGAGAGAGGACAGGTCGTAGCGGTCTAGCTTCATGTGAACCATAACGCGATAAACTGTAGGCGGCGCACAGAAGGTAGTAATCTTGTATTTCTCAATCATGCGCAAAATCTCTTTGGCGTCAAAATCGTCAAAATCATAGGTAAAAATACAGGCCTCACAGAGCCACTGGCCGTAGAGCTTGCCCCAGAGAGCCTTGCCCCATCCCGTGTCGGAAATGGCGAAGTGGATGCCCTCCGGATCCACCTGATGCCAGTACTTGGCTGTCACATAGTGGCCCAATGGATACTTAAAATTGTGGGTTGTAATCTTTGGATAAGAGGTGGTGCCTGAGGTAAAAAACATGATGGAAGGGTCGTTTCCACCGGCAGCTTTTTCCCCCTGTGGACGGCGGAAGTGGCTGGAAAAATATTTTACTTCCTTGTTAAAGCTCTTCCATCCCCTGCGGCTGGCTCCCACCATGATCTTGGCCTTGAGGCCCTTGTAGCCCCTGGCCGCCTTGTCGATTTCCCGAGAAACAGGGCCGTCGGCTGTACAAATAACCGCATCCACATTGCCCGCCTTAAAGCGGTATTCAAAGTCGGATTTGAGCAAGAGGTTGGTGGCAGGAATTACCACTGCACCGATTTTATGTAGGGCAAGTATTGTGAACCAGAACTGGTAATGGCGCTTGAGAACCAGCATAACCCGGTCCCCCTTGCGAATTCCCAGATAGGACAAATA
>JAILSA010000196.1 GCA_024697885.1 Eubacterium sp.
ACCATCTTTTTCCATCTCGAGACCTTCGGTCTCTCGCTGGAGATGGTCGCCAAATGTCCCCGGGACTATAAATAGTCCCGGGGTACGCAAGAGTGTTGAACTCTTTGTCATGCAAGCATGACGGCGAGTTCAAACTTCTTGCTACTCCTGAAATTATCCCCGGAACGCTTGGCTCGTCATTAACCAAAAAGAAGCAGAGCCACTTTGTAGCTCTGCTCCCCTATTTTCATGATTATTTTAAGCCATACTTACGGTTGAACTTCTCAACTGCACCACGAGCAGATGTTGACTTCTGCTGTCCTGTATAGAAAGGATGGCATTTGGAACAAACCTCTACGTGAATGTCTTCCTTTGTAGATCCAGTTACAAATTCGTTACCACAGTTACATACTACCTTTGCCTGATAGTACTCTGGATGGATTCCCTCGCGCATTTTTTTCACCTCACACTTTATATTTTCCTTAATTCTAAATAAGGATAATTGTCTTTCTCAAAAAACTGCTTGCTTATTGTAGCACGTCTATATACAAAATGCAAGCACTTTTTTTATTTTCTAACTATATATTGATTACTTTTTTGGGCTTAAGGCTTTTCCCTCGAATACCACCTCTACCGCCTCTTGGGTGGCGGTGCCGTCCTCCCAGGAACAGAACTTATCTAGGAAGCGGTCGTATTTATCCTTGTATTCTTCGGAAACCTGATCAATATTTTCAATGGCATCTATGATTTCGTCGTTGTCAAAGAGCATTGGTCCCGGCAGTTCTTCTTTGACATCAAAGTAGAATCCTCTCAGGACACTCTCGTACTTCTCCAAATCATAAGTAAAGAACAGCATTGGTCTTCTCAGGTTTGCGTAGTCAAAGAATACGGATGAGTAATCGGTAATCAGTATATCTGAAATCAAATACAACCTTGCAATGTCATCATATCTGCTGGCGTCATAGGCAAAGCCCTCGTAGGCAGATACATCTAATTGATCCGCAATAAAGTAGTGGGTACGCAAAACAATTACATACTCCTGGCCAAACTTCTCGCGAAGTCGATCCAAATCCAGCCTCAAGGTGAATTTGTACTGGGCGTGTCCGTAGAACTCGTCATCACGCCAGGTTGGGGCATAGAGAATTACCTTTTTATTCTGATCAATTCCCAGCTCGTCCTTGATTTCGCGAATCCTCTTTTCTTTTTCCTGATCACTCAAATAGAAAATATCGTTTCTTGGATATCCTGTCTCTAAGTAATCGCCATTGTACATAAAGGCATGAGAAAAAATATCTCTAGAGAAGGCATTTGGCGCCACCAAATAATCCCACTTGCTGGCCTGAATGTAAAAATCTCTCTTGTAAAGAGGGGAAGCTGTAGTCACATCGTCCATATCAAAAACCAGTTTTTTCAATGGAGTTCCGTGCCAGGTCTCCAAAAACTTCATGCCTTTTCTCTTGATAAAATAAACCGGCTGTCTTCCATTAAAGACAAAATACTTGGCGCGGGCCATGGCGTAAAAGTATCTGAGAGAAAATCTCTTTACCTGCTTTGCCTTATATGGAAGGTCCAATTTCCTTGTACTCCTAACCCATACATACTTGTACTCTCCCGGATGTTTCTCGTTGAGGTACTCAAAAATATATTTAGGACTGTCAGAGTAATTTTTTCCAAAGAAGCTCTCCAGCATAACAAGATTCTCCTGGAGTTTCATCTTGGCAAAAAACTTCTTATAGAGGAATCTCTTAAGCTTGGATCTCTTGGTCAAGAGCTGCTTAAGAACATTTTTTCTATTTGTATTTATATGAAGTTTAAGAGCCTTTGAAAGGTTTTCGTCCTTCAACAGACGATAAATCTTATAGTAGTAGCCAGATGTCATACTCTTAAACTCTGGGCTGTCCGGAATCAGTTTCACGGCCTCAAGCATGAAGGCCACCGCTTCCTTTTTCTTGTAAGGCTTTGTGGTCCTGTCTCCTATGCCATTACCCTTGGCCTCATCATCCTTCCCCTGAGCCAATTCCTCTAAGAAGTTGCGATTTACATACTTTATATACTTGTAGGCAAAAAATCTGAGATAGGAATCCTTCGTCTCCTGGTCCATGACCCCTACAACTTCCTTAAAGGCCAGGGAAAATTCCATGAATTTCCACTTGTCCTTGCACTGCAAAAGAGAAGGCAAATTAACAGGATCGTTGTGCTTTCTCTTAATGTAAACAAGGTCATCGTGTAGGTAGTTGAACTTGAATTTGGAATTCAGCACCTTTGCCAAAAATACCCCGTCACCAAAGTATTCCATATCCTCAGGGAAGTAAATCTCCTGTTTTTTCAAGTTTTCCAGGTTAAAAAGAATACCTAAGATGCTAATATTTTGCATATCCGACTTGGTTCCACCGAAAAGTCTTCTGGTATCTGCGTCCTGGAAGACCTTGCCTGTCACCTCATGAATTTCCTCTTCAGGATTTTCCTCTGAGTCCTCTTCATCCTGGTCACTTTCCTCTTCTTCCTCTGCAATTTTGTCCATAAAAAACTTACGGCTGTACCAGGTTTGTCTCACCTTTGCCACCAGGTTGGCTGGTCCCTCTTTCTCGATTTCATCGTTCAAAAGAGCAATGGCCTCTGGCATAAGATAATCGTCTGCATCCAGGAACAAAATGTAGTCGCCCTCAGCGGCTTTTATTCCCATATTTCTTGCCTGATAAATATTGTTTTCACTGCAAGTAACAGACTTAATTTCCAAGTCACAAGCTGTCAAGTCCGCCTCCTGGCCATCAATATTCACAAGAATAATCTCATCTGGCTTAACAGTCTGCTCCTTTAAGGAAATGAGACAATCTGACAAGAATGCCTGTTCACCATGATAAGTAATTATCACACTGACTTTCATATTAGCCCCCTTTGTATTTTTCAATACATTTCGTTTTTTCTAGTATTTTACATTTACACAATCAAGTATTATCGCATTAAAGTTTTTAAAATGCAAGATTTTCTTACCTTAAGTGCATTTTCTTCACGGTTTCAACAAATTCCACATTGTCCTTGGTTCTCCTAAAGAGGTCCAGGATTTGCTCCATGGCCTGGTCTGTCTTGACTCCACTCAGAGCCTTTCGGACTTTCAGAACTGCCTGCTGCTCCTCATCATTGAGAAGAAGGTCCTCGCGTCTGGTACTGGACTTCTGAATGTCAATGGCAGGGAAAATTCTCTTCTCCGACAGACTTCTGTCCAGAACAATTTCCATGTTTCCTGTCCCCTTGAATTCCTCAAAAATCACATCGTCCATGCGGCTTCCCGTATCCACTAAGGCAGTGGCCAAAATCGTCAGGCTACCGCCCTCACGAATATTTCTGGCAGCTCCAAAAAACTTCTTTGGTCCCAAAAGGGCAGACGGATCCAGACCACCAGACAGGGTTCGTCCACTAGGCTCACAGAAGAGATTGTTGGCTCTGGCATAACGGGTAATGCTGTCCAAAAGGACTACCACATCATCCCCACTCTCTGCCAGGCGCTTGGCCCTCTCTAGTACCATGCCGGCAACCTTTATGTGATTTCTTGGTTCCTCGTCAAAGGTGGAATAAATCACTTCTACATTTGGCCCCTCAATGGACTCTTTTATATCCGTAACCTCCTCAGGTCTCTCATCTATCAGGAGAACCATCAGATGCATTTTGGGATACCTGCGGCCGATCGCCCTGGCCACCTGTTTTAAAAGAGTGGTCTTTCCAGTCTTTGGCTGTGAAACAATCATTCCTCGCTGACCCTTGCCGATTGGAGAAATCAAATCCATAATTCTCATGGCACTAGGGCAATCCGGTGTTTCTAAGTGTATTCTTTCATTTGGAAAAATAGGAGTTAAATCTTCAAAATTCTTTCTGTCATACAAATAAGATGGTGGTCTTCCATTGACTTCCTTCATATAAAGAAGGGCTCTAAACTTTTCTGTATCCACAGGGACTCTTAAATTACCCCGAATCACGTCTCCGGTCTTGAGACCAAAGCGCTTTATAAAATGGCTGGATACATATACATCATTATCTTCAGAAAGGTAGTTTTTTCCACGAAGAAAGCCGTAGCCCTCTTCCACAATTTCTAAAATCCCCACCCGCTCTGTTCCACTGTCAATATTTTTGATTTCTGTAGGATGAACCTCCAAAAATTGTTTGTCATCCACAATGGAAATAATTCCGTCAGAGCCATCGTGATAAACTAATTTTTGATTTCGATAAGAATAATTATTTTTCCTCTGGCCTCCCTTATTGCGGAAGCCCTGCTGGTTGTTTTTCTTTTGGTTGTTGTAATTATTTCTCTGTCCCGCATTCTGATTGTTTCGCGGTCTGATCTGTTGTTGTTGTTTTTTCTTGGCCGCCCTGGCCTTGTCCGCCGCTATAAGATCGTCGAGCCGGTCAATCAGTTCCTGTTTTTTCAGGCCACTTATTCCCGTCAACCCACGTTCCTTAGCCATTTCACGAAGCTGGGCCAGTGTCATTTGAGCAAGTTCCATGTAGTACCCCCTTTGCTATTTAATTTATAATTCAATACCATTTAATTTCATTAATTCTCTGGCGCTCTCAAGGGAATCCACACCTGTAGCATTTTTGATCGGTGCAAATTCCTTCTGGCGGTCCACCTCAAAGGAGAGGCAGTTGTCCATCATATGAATCATATCAAGAACCAGAGTCTCAAACTTATAGCCGTTTGGCTGGTCTGGCTTTACGAGCTGGCCCTCCTCATCAATGTAAGGGATTTTTTTCTCCACTACATGAGTTGGCATGGATTCATCCATAATCCTCATAAGTGTTTTTATATCAAATAAATAGTTCAAAATTACGCCATAGTTGTAAAGAAGTTTGCCCTGATCGTCTCTGGAGTTAATTATTTCGTCTGTCATCTCATAATATTCTACGATAGATGGCTTGCCATCCTCCAGACAAAGAACACCTACTCTTTCATTTGGATCTGCCTTGGCTACCACCTTGGATCCACAGACAGCTCCAGCCTGAATGGTGGCTCCCACAAAAATAGGATCTGCCATTTTCTGTAAAACATTGTCCACGGCAAAAACATTCAAAAATTCTACGCCCAAATCATTGATTTTGTCCATCAAGCCAGCCTTAACTAAGGAAGAGAACCAACCTCCGTTTCCGTTTGGAGAGGTGGCAAGTTTGTCCTTCTCCTCCATATAAATCTTGCCCTCATAACTTACTGCTGGCGCCATTTCCTGTACGAAGAAAAATACATAGTCCTTGTTGTAACCAAAGAAGTTTTTCTCCTGGAAAAAGTTTTTGGTATCTTCATTGTTTTTCTCTGAAGTCATGACAAAAAGTGGAACCCAGGCATCCGCTGCCTTGACAACCTCCATCAGGTTGTTGACCAGCTGCTCAAAGAGGTAGAGTTCCTTGTTCACACCTACATTTAACATGCCCTTTGGTTTGTCCAAGCCAAGTCTGGTTCCCTGGCCACCGGCTAGAAGCACCGCTCCTACCTTGCAGTCCTTAATGGCCTGAAGACCGATTTTCTCATATTCCGATTTTTTCTCTGCAATCTCTTCTAGGGTAATGGCACCCAAAGGAGCCAGCTCGCCCTTTGACACTTCCTTTACCCCATCCTTAATCAAGTCCAAGAGGCTTAAGTCAAGAGCTTCAATCTGAGTCAAGAGTTGGTCTCTTGAGGCCTGATTCAAATCCTCATAATATTTCAAAAGGTGGGTCTGACCCGCCTCCTCTAATTTGATTCTTGCTTCTTCAAATGACATCATTTTTCATGTCCTCCCTAATTAAATATGTAGTAAGGGATGCCTCCCTTTTTTTCACAATTACTTTCATTGTACCGATTTTGGAAAAAAAGTACAAGAGAAAATTGTTGAGATTATCAATATGAGGTGGTATGATAGAAGAAAATTTGAAAGAAAGAAGGATCTATTATGACTACAAACGAGAAAGCATTGAAACTTCACGAAGAGTGGAAGGGTAAAATCGACACCACACCTAAGTGCCAGGTGAAGTCCCGCGAGGATTTGGCTATTGCTTACACACCAGGTGTTGCGGAGCCTTGTAAGGTGATCGCAGACAACAAGGAAGAGGCCTATAAGTACACCATCAAATCCAACACCGTGGCTGTTGTCTCTGACGGAAGTGCCGTTCTCGGTTTGGGTAACATCGGACCTGAAGCTGCCATGCCAGTTATGGAAGGTAAGGCAGTTCTCTTTAAGGAGTTTGGCGGGGTCAACGCCTTCCCAATCTGCCTCGACACACAGGACACCGAGGAAATTATCAAAACAGTGGTCAATATTGCACCTACCTTTGGCGGCATTAACCTGGAGGACATCTCCGCTCCTCGCTGCTTCGAAATCGAGACACGCTTAAAGGAGCTCCTTGACATTCCTGTCTTCCACGACGACCAGCACGGAACTGCCATCGTAGTTCTCTCCGGTATCATCAACGCCCTCAAGGTAGTAAATAAGAAAAAAGAGGATTGTAAGGTAGTTGTTAACGGCGCCGGCTCTGCAGGAGTTGCCATCAGCAAGCTCCTCCTCCGCTACGGTTTCCAAAATGTACTTCTCTTAGACCGTTCCGGTATCCTCAACAAGGAAACCAAGAATCCTAACTGGATGAAGAAAGAAATGATTGAGATCACCAATCCAAACCAGGAAAAGGGCGGACTCAAGGAAGCTCTGGTAAATGCTGATATTTTCATCGGCGTATCTGCTCCTGGTATCGTGACAGAGGAAATGGTTAAGACCATGAACAAGGATGCCATTATCTTCGCTCTTGCCAATCCAGTTCCAGAAATCATGCCTGACATCGCCAAGAAGGCAGGTGCTCGCATTGTGGGAACAGGCCGTTCTGACTTCCCTAACCAGGTTAACAATGTAGTTGCTTTCCCTGGAATTTTCCGTGGAGCCCTGGAAGGACGCGCACCACAGATCACAGAGGAAATGAAATTGGCAGCAGCCTTTGCCATTGCCTCCCTGGTACCAGAGGACGAATTAAACGAGGACTACATTATGCCAGAAGCCTTTAACCCAGACGTGGCTGACGTAGTTGCTGAGGCAGTTAAGGCCCACATCAACAAGTAATTAATCTACGAGGTTCTTTGTGGAAAAAAGACAAATGTGGGGAGAAAAGCCCTATCACTCCCTTGATTACGAAATGAAAAATCGCTTCGGCGAAAAAATATACAAGGTCTCTTTGGTTGGTTCTCAAACCTGTCCCAACCGGGATGGCACACTGGACACCCGGGGCTGCATCTTTTGCAGCGGTGCCGGGTCCGGTGATTTTGCCTCTCCCCGCTGCCGCAGTGTGACCGCCCAGATTGACCATGGCATTATGGGAATCTCCTCTCGCAAAAGGGTCGGTTCCCATTTTATCGCCTATTTTCAATCCTTTACCGGGACCTATGGTCCCATCCACCAGCTCAGGTCCATGTTTATGGAGGCCCTAAACCACCCTGATGTGGTCATGCTCTCCATTGGAACCAGACCTGACTGCCTAGGCGACCAGGTCATGGACCTTCTTGTGGAATGCAATCGAATCAAGCCTCTCATTGTAGAGCTGGGACTGCAGACCATACACGAGAACACGGCCCGCTATATTCGGAGGGGCTACCCACTCCCCGTCTACGACCAGGGGGTAAAAAAGCTTCAGGACGCCGGGATTGAGGTGGTAACCCATGTGATTGCCGGCCTGCCGGGCGAAAGCCTGGAGGACTTTTTGGCCACGGTCCACCATGTGGGACAGGTGGGGTCTCAGGGCATCAAGCTCCAACTCCTCCATGTCCTAAGGGGCACAGACTTAGCACTTGACTACCAAAAGGGACTTTTTCGGGCATTGACCATGGAAGAATATTTGCACTGGATTGAATCAGCAATCTCCATTTTACCTCCCCAAGTGGTGATTCACCGACTGACGGGAGATGGTCCCAAGGACCTACTGATTGCCCCGGAGTGGAGCAGCCGAAAGAGAGATACCCTCAACCGACTCCACCGGGAATTAAAAGAAAAAAACATTTGGCAAGGAAAGGAGGCCCACAACTATGGCAAGTGATTCTATAACCTTATATAAATTAATCATCCTATACACCTTGGAAAAAGCCGGGCAGGACTTACCCCTTCCCATGGTCTCCGACTACATTACGGGCCAGGGCTACACCAACTACTTCACGGTGCAAAACGCCTTTGGAGAGCTTCTACAGGCCGGTATGATTCAGGAAAATTCCACCTACCACACCACCTACTACTCCATTACGGAGACAGGAAAGGAAACTCTCTCCCTCTTTGGCCAGCCCCTCTCACCGGAAATCCGGTCGGAAATAGAGGACTACCTAAGAGAGAAAAAAATCGAAATTATCAACGAGACCTCTCTGGTCTGTGACTACACCTCAAACTCCCGTGGCTACTATATCGCCACCTGCAATCTCATGGAGGGAAACAATATTATCTTCCAGACCAAGCTAGAGGTAGCCAGCGAGGCAGAGGCCATTCAGGTCTGTGAAAAATGGCAAGAAAAAAGCCAGGACATCTATCAATTTGTCCTGACCAATCTCCTATAATCCTGCCCTTTAAGGTGTGGGAAACTCAAAATACAAATGCCATAAAGTCCAGGTCGATTTGACCTGGACTTTTATTTATTAAGCCTTTTTAATTTTTTTACCTGGATTAAACTGCTTGTAGGTGTACTTATCCAATAGGGAAACGGAGTTGTACTCCAGATCAAAGTCTGGTCCCTTACGCAGTTCGAAGTGAAGGTGGGCACCAAAGGCATATCCTGTAGAACCTGTGACGCCGATCTTGTCTCCGCCTGAGACCTTATCTCCCACGTCCACCTTGATTTTGGAGCAGTGGGCATAGTAGGAATAAATACCTT
Source organism: Eubacterium sp. (assembly GCA_024697885.1). GTDB lineage: Bacteria > Bacillota > Clostridia > Lachnospirales > Lachnospiraceae > Eubacterium_F. Next base: position 8,836 of record JAILSA010000196.1, read on the forward strand.
TGCCGTGGTAAATCACGATTAGTTTTCCAAAGGATGAAAGAGAACTTGCCGCATGATACTTGGCATATACCACAGTACCGTCAGACACACTGTAGATGTCTCTTCCGCCTCCTAAGGCGTCCCATCCGTAGTGCTTACCTCTGTGAACCGCACAGTGACAGTGCCATCCGTCACCCCAGTTGCCTCCCCTTACAGGAGATTGCCACTTGCATTTTTTCACCTTAAAATCATCGCTGATTACGGTCTTTTTATCCTTGGCCTTGTTGGTGGCAGTTACCGTATATGTATACTTACCAGGCTCTAACTCACTGAACTTCATGGAACTGTCCACTTTTTTCAAAGAGGCCTTTTTCTTGTTTACCTTTAACTTCTTCTTGTAAAGAGTCTCGCCCTCATCATTCTTAATGGTGGCCACAACTGTTTTCATCTTCTTGCTGGCCTTGAGAGTTCCCTTTACTGTAAAGCCTGCACCCTGAGAAAGCTTCTTTGGATGGCTGGCCTTCTTTACCTTAACTGTCCAAGTCTCTGGTGTGGCTGTTGCCACAGGAGTCTGGCTAGCCTCTGCAGTGGCAGTTGGGGCCGGTGTAGCTGTAGCTGTTGCCTTCTCCTCTTCTTCAATGGCAGAACCTGAAACCTCCTCAGACCTTGCCAGGGTTCTTGGCGCAAAAGATGCAAGTCCCATACTGGTCACCAAAAGGTAGGCCATCCACTTTTTCATTCCCTTTTTCATTATATTTGTCACTCCATATATTTCTTGTTCGTTACATTTAAATTAATTTGTTACAAAATTGTTACGCACTGTGACGCAAATACTATTATACACTATATTTTTTTGTTCTGCAACTGTAGAATTATTTTTTTCAAATATTACGTTAATCTCCTCCTGTTTACCCATTTTCCCGCGAAAAAAAGACTATTTCAGGCGAAATAGTCTTTTTGTAACATTTTCTATTTATTTTACGGTCATGCCGCCAGACATACCTGAGGCCTGCAGACTTCCCTCCCGAACGAATCGGCGAAGAACCCGCCCCGGCACACCGGATTTTTCCTCTAATTCCTGTATGGTCATGAATCCATTTTCGTCAATGCACTTCTTCACTCTGCCAAAATATGTGAGATAGGTAGCTCCACAATCCTGGCAGCGATAGAGTTCACTTTTTATCAAAACCATCCGGCCAGAACAATTCTTACAGCGAACAGCGTCCGGCTCCTCCACCAGCATCTTAAATCTCTCTTCCTGTCTCATAGGCAGCACTCCCATCAAGAAATCATTTTTTGCCGTAAACTTTATTATAATTTGCGATACACTGCTCAATAACCTCAATGGCCTCTGCTGGTCCACCGAACTCTTTTACTGCAGTTTCCTTGCTCTCCAAATCCTTGTA
>JAILSA010000202.1 GCA_024697885.1 Eubacterium sp.
CAGTCGGGCCTGGTATCTTCAGAACTTCTCCTGGATATTCCAGTGAAAGAAGTGGCCAAGGAGGAGAAGGATACTATAGAGGAGAGGCCGGTTCGGGTGGACAAGTACCAGGTCCTCTACGAGAGGGAAACTCTCAAAAACAAAAAAATGAAAATAGCCATGCTGGCTATGATGATTATGTTAGCTGGTTTTGTGGCCATAAATTTTCGATTTCAGTACTCGATTTTCACATATTTTACAAATTATAAGGCTAATATGGAAGAAGAGATTATCAATAGGTATGAGACCTGGCAGGAAGAACTCGACCAGAGAGAGCAGAAGTTGAAGGAACGAGAAGATGCCGTGGGAAGCCAGACTGTAACGGGTCAGGCAGTGGAGTAATCCCTATTGGCAAGCTGTTTGGATTGGAGGAAAAATATGGACAATACAATTTTGGTTGTAGATGATGAGACAAGAATGAGAAAATTGGTAAAGGACTTTTTGGTCAAACAGGACTACAAGGTTCTCGAGGCCTCAAATGGAGAAGAGGCAGTAGATATTTTTCTGGAAAACAGGGATATTGCCTTAATTGTACTAGATGTTATGATGCCCAAAATGGACGGTTGGGAGACCTGTCGGGAGATCCGTCATTACTCCAGCGTGCCCATTATTATGCTGACAGCCAGAGGAGAGGAAATTGACGAACTCAGAGGCTTTGAACTGGGTGTGGACGAATACATTTCCAAACCCTTTAGCCCCAAAATTTTGGTGGCAAGAATCCAGGCTATTTTGCGCAGGAGCAATGCGGCCAGCGAGGAGACTTTAGATTATGGTGGAATCATCCTTAACCGTTCCGCCCACGAGGTTACCATTGATGGCAAGAAAATTGATTTGAGCTTTAAGGAGTTTGAACTCCTTTCCTACTTTATGGAAAACAAGGACATTGCCCTGTCCCGTGAGAAGATTCTCAACCATGTATGGGATTATGACTATTTTGGGGATGCCAGAACTATTGATACCCATGTTAAGAAGCTGAGAAGCAAAATGGGAGACAAGGGTTCCCTGATCAAAACCATATGGGGTATGGGATACAAGTTTGAAGTTTAATCTAAAGCCCTCGAAGACGAGGGCTTTTTTTAGAAAGGAAGACCCTATTGAAAAAATCTATACAGACAAGACTTATTTTAATATCCTCTAGTCTTTTGTCCCTATCTATTATTTGTATTTTTTTGCTGAATGTCTTTTTGCTGCCGGACTTTTACCAGTCCCAGAAGATGTCCACCATGACCAAGGCCTACAATTCTGTCAGTAAGACAGTGGCCGATGTGGAGTGGGGCAATATAGAAGAGGACCAGGTGGACAAGATTTATGACAAGTTAGATAAGCTGGCAGGGGACTACAATGTCAATGTTTACATCATGCAGATTCGGGCCTATGACAGCGGAGAAATCGAATCCATTAATTATGTCTATCCAAATTCCACGGAACGACTGATGGAGGTTACCAGGGGCCAGATAGGCCAGTACATCCGCTACAAGTTTGCCGACGGCAAATTAGAGGAAAGAACGGAAATCCTGGCTACAGAAGAGGACCACGAGATTTACAAGGTCTTTGACGGCCGCCTCCAGTCAAATTTCATGGAATTGACAGGAGAACTTCCCAACAACTACTGGGTTTACATGAGAACCAACTACCAGGGGATTCAGGAGAGCGTCAGCATTGCCAACCTCTTTATGCTCCATGTGGGAATTATTATCCTGGTTATCGGTGTTTTTATCATGTTTTTTGCCAGCAAACAGTATACCAAGCCTATTCTTCGCCTGGCGGCCCATGCCCAGAAGATGGAGAAGTTGAATTTTGAAAAAATAGAGGCTTCGAACCGATGTGACGAAATAGGAATTTTGGAAAACAGTATGTACTCCCTGGCCACCAAGCTAGAGAGCACTATTTCGGAGTTAAAAACTGCCAATATTGAGCTGGAGCACGATTTGGAGAGGCGCAATGAGCAGGAGGAGATGCGCCGGGAATTTTTGGCCAATGTTTCCCATGAGTTAAAGACCCCAATCGCCCTGATTCAGGGATATGCAGAGGGCCTTCAGGACAACATCAACGACGATGCGGAGAGCCGGGAGTTTTACTGCGAGGTTATTGTGGACGAGGCGGATAAGATGAATAAAATGGTCAAAAAACTCCTGTCCCTTAACCAGCTGGAATTCGGCAATGGCCAGGTTCATATGGAACATTTTGACCTGAGAAGTGTGGTGGATTCTGTCATCCAGGCCACAGATATTCTTTTTACCAAAAACGATGTGACCCTGTCCTATATAAAACCCGAAGAAGCGGTTATGGTTTGGGCGGACGAGTACATGATTGAGGAAGTGGTGACCAACTATGTGAGCAATGCCTTTAATCATGTAAATTACGACAAAAAAATAGAGGTCAAGCTGGGTGTTGTGGGGGAAAAGGCCAGAGTCAGCGTCTTTAACACCGGAGACCCTATTCCAGATGAGGATATAGAAAAAATCTGGCACAAGTTTTACAAGGTGGATAAGGCCAGGACCAGAGAGTACGGCGGAAACGGAATTGGCCTGTCTATTGTCAAGGCCATTATGGACGCTCACAACCAGCCCTATGGGGTAAAAAATTACGACAATGGAGTGGAATTTTGGTTTGAGGTTGATATCAAGTAAAAGTTGCTGAATGATACAAGATGTGGTATAATTGTTCTATATATTAGATGGTTAATTCTTGCCTTTTGAAGGTGAGATTAGGACAAGGAGACGAGGGGGGAATTACTTGAAATTGAAAAGAATAGCGGCCCTGTTTTTGACAGGTGCTGTGGTGTTTTCTCTCTCGGCTTGTATGGAGATTAAAGATATCTCGGATAAGAAGAGTGATCTGGTGGCAGAGTATGCGGCGGGAGCCCTTCTTCGCAATTCAACAAAGTATGAGAAGCGGTTGATTACACAGAAGGACAAGGAGCGTCAGGAGGCAGCAAGTGCCACGGCGACCCCTAAGAAGGATGGGGAGGCCACTCCCAGTCCAACCCCCAGCCTAACAGCTGCGCCGACAGGTGACACGGGGGCGGCGGCAAGTCCAAGTCCGGGAAAAGAGACCAGTCCAGAGGCAAGTCAGACTCAGGCGGCTTCCACTGAAAATCAAGGGACCGCACAGGAATCTTCCTCATCTCAGGCACCTTCCACAGGTCAAACCGGTCAGGAGGGCCAGGGGACAGAGAGTCTGGAGACCAATGCAAAGTTAGAGGATATTTATGGGAAAGAGGAACTGGCAGTCACCTATAAGTCCTATGAATTTATGGACAAGTACAGGGAGAGTTCATCCCAGATTACAGCCAGCGAGGGCAATACTCTTTTACTTGTGAAATTCAAGGTTAAGAATTTAGCTTCTTCTAAGAGAAGAATTCGTCTTGGCAAGAAGAAAATAGAATATTCCCTCAATGTGGACGGCAGTGTCTACAAGCCGGGAATCAGTATTTTAGACAATATGGGGCTCAATTATCTTGATACTACGTTAGATGCGGGTAAGAGTGAAGAGGCAGATTTGGTTTTTGAAATGTCCAAGGACAAAATAAGTGCCTCCTCCATCACTTTGACAGTGACCCGGGGGGATCAGGTATCAGGAGTAAAAATAAAATAGTCAGAGGCGGCTGTTTTTTTCAAAACAGGGTCGGAGGCGACTAGGAGGAGGTTACATCATGGCAGAAAACGAAACAGGTATTTTATTGGAAAGTGGAACCAACGAGTTAGAACTTCTTGAATTTGTGGTAGGAAATCAGCACTACGGAATTAACGTGGCCAAGATTAGTGAATTGTGTCCATATGAGGAGCCAACCATGGTTCCTAATTCACATGAATTTATTGAAGGCATTTTTATGCCAAGAGACCGAATTATTACGGTAATTGATTTGGCCAAGGCCCTGGCTATTCAGACACCAAAAAATACAGGGACAGAGATGTATATCATCACCAATTTTAACAAGTTGCACACGGCTTTCCATGTTCAGCAGGTTTTGGGAATTCACAGAGTTTCCTGGAGTGATATTGTAAAACCAGACTCCACCATTAGTCGTCAGGGCAAGGGTGTGGCTACTGGTATTACCAAAATCAATGGCAAAATTATTATTGTCCTGGATTTTGAAAAAATCGTAACAGAGATTAACCCAGAGACGGGACTGAAGCTCTCTGAGATTGAGGCCATG
>JAILSA010000244.1 GCA_024697885.1 Eubacterium sp.
TATCCTGGGAAATAGGAATTGTTATAGCTATCTTAGTATTTTTCGTTTTCGCGCGGGTAATTTTTGCCCTTTACTCCCTTTTAGCGGAGGAATTGGATATCCTAATTGAACAAGAGTTTTATACATTTATTAATCTTGTGGTGTTTCCGGTAATGACCTTTTTGGGAGCATTTTTTTCCAATATGCTCATGAAAATAAAAATAAGGGAGGGAAGGTAAAATGAAAAAAATATTATATATGTTGGCATTGACCCTCCTTGTGTCATGCACAGCTTGCCAAAAGGAGGAGTGTAATTCCATTCTAAGAGTCACTTATGTAGATTCAGAAAATATAGAGGAGACCAGTGAGAACCCAGATGAGCCTAAGGGCTTGTACTTTAATCCTCCTAGTCAGGTGGGAGAGGCCCTGGAAAGCTATCTGACCTTTAGGGACCAGAAGATGATAAATTTACAAACGGACCCAGAGATTTCTCCTCAAGAGGGAGGTTCGGATTTTTATTACTTTAGCAAAAAGGAGGAGGCGGAGGCCTTCTGGGGGCAGATTTCCAAGGCGTGTTTTACGGACCTGGAGGAAAAAGTGCAGTGGAATCGATTTTTTGTTTCCAAGGGATTTTGCCTTTCCTGCATCGACGAAGAATACAGTGATGAAAATTATCAGGTTGTTGTAACGGTGCCCAATGCCCTGCTCTATCTGAATGAGGCAGAGAAGAGTTTTTGGGACCGAACATTGAAGGCTGGCTACACTTTAGATCGGGTGGAGCGAGGACCTGTGGGAAGTCGCTTGTTTATAAGCAGTGAAGGCTATAGCAAGCAAAATCCCTGGGTCAATAAGATTCAGCTGGACCTGCGAGGAGGTAAGGTTCACCGGCTTATCCTCTATGCGGGCCAGATCAAAAAAGGAGCCAAAGAGATTGTTTCTGAGAGACAGGAAGAGAGTCTGACAGCTATTCTTGGACAGATTTCGGGAGATTTGGCGGAGAGTCAAAATTTTGTGAGGAACCTGTCCGTGGAAGGTCCGGCCAAGGTCTCCCTGGGCAAGGCTCAGATTTTGAGAAGAAAGTATAGAAATTACGGTACGGAATATATGGTAGATGTGTGTGGTAATGAAACCAAATCGTTTTATGTATATACCATTACTGGTCAGGAGGTGGAAGGATGATACAGGTAGACTTGAGAAGTTCGCAGCCTATTTATGAGCAGATCATCAGCCAATACAAGTATATGTACCTGCAGGGTTATTTGAAAAAGGGCGATCCCATTCCCTCCGTGCGCAAATTGGCCCTGCAGTTAGATGTGACACCGGGAACAGTGGCCAAGGCCTACGGGGAGCTAGAGCGCATGGGAATGATTGAGACTGTCCGCGGCAGGGGAACCTTTATTGCTCAGGAGGCAGAGATAAAAAGGGATGAAGGGATGATTGTGAAAATGAAAGAAAATATGAGAGAGACATGCATGGAGTTGATCTATCAGGGCATGAACAAGGAAGAAATAATGAAAATTGTCCAGGAACTTTTGGATCAGCTTACCCAGGAAGAGGGAGGAGAAAAATGATTAGAGTAAATGAATTATACAAGGGTTATGAGGAAGACAAATATATTGTAAAAAATGTTTCTTTTCAGGTGGAACAGGGAAGTATCCACGGCCTCATAGGACACAATGGCTCGGGAAAAACAACGATTATCAAGTGCTTGACAGGAATCTATCCACCGGACCGGGGCCAGATTCTCATTGACGGCAAAGAGGTTTATGACAATCCAGAGGCCAAAAACCAGGTGGGATATGTGGCGGATTCCAACCAGATGTTTGGCAATTACACAGTGGACCGCATGGTAAAAATGTATGAAAAGGTATTTCCGAATTTTGACATCACGGATTTTCATGCCCTCAACAGAATTTTTCAGGTGCCTATGAGAAACCGCATTGCCCACCTGTCCAAGGGCCAGCAAATGAGAATTTCCTTTATGTTAAATTTGGCCAGAAGACCTAAGGTTCTCATTTTGGACGAGCCTACCTCGGGCCTGGATGCCAATGCCAAGAAGGACCTTTTGGACTGCTTAGTAAACGCTGTGGAAAATAGGGATATGACAGTTTTGATCTCCTCCCACCACCTCAATGAGTTGGAGAAAATCTGTGACAAGGTAACCATGATTCGCAACGGAGAGATCTACCTGGATGACAGCCTGAATGCGGTTACCGGCCAGGTGAAAAAATACCAGGTGGTATTTCCTAATGGAGCGCCTCAGGGACTTTACAGCCGACCAGGTGTCTTGAATGTTTCCAATGTGGGAAGTGTTTATACCCTGGTGGCAACCAGCCAGGATCAGACCTTTGCGGATGACATGAGAGCTGGGGGCGCTGTTCTGGTTGAGGAAATGCGAGTGGGCCTAGAGGAAAGTTTTATCTATATGAACCAAAGGGGGGGACAGCTGCATGAATAGAACCAAGTTCTTGTATAGCTATGAGCTGCGTCGCTGCTGGGGATTTGTTCTGGGCGGATTTTTGATGTGTTCCATTGCAATGATTTACCTGACTTTATACATGGAAGTGAACAGTAACGGTGTGCGAGCCATGCCCAACATTGTTGATATCATTTGGGAGTCAGAAAGCTGGGAGGATATGGAGATTGGAAGCGTATTTAGCGAGGGGCTTATTGCCCTGCTCACCATGGGGATGGTTGTAGTAACAGGATTTTTTCTCCCAATGGTATCCATCCTTTTTTCAGATATGACCAATATAAAAACAGACGCTTTTGTCAGGTCCCTCCCCTTCAGCCAGAAGGAGAGATATCGGGTAAAAATGAATCTTGGGTACGGGGTTATTACCCTGACAGCGGGGCTTTTGACCGCCTTTGCATTTTTGGTAAGACAGACCTATATAGAGAAAATATACCAGGGGGACCTTCTACATCCGGCTTACGAAGTCCTTATTGCCAATGAGACTCCTTGGCATGTCTTGAGAATTATGTTAGTGTTCTGGCTGACCATGATGGCAGTTTTTACCGTCTATACCGCTGTATATTCCATGGTCAACCAAAAAGTTCTAGCTGGTCTTATGGGGCTGGGAACGCTCTTGGGACTAAGAGTTATTTTTCATGGCATTGTGGAAATCCGGGGGACGGATGGAATCGATGGATTATGGTACCGCCTGGCAACAATACTTCAGGGGGGCCAGTTGTGCGGTGGCACCTCATACTTTGATAGAGTAGAATATGTATACTACGATAATATTTTGTATGCTCTCATAATTTTACCGGCTATTATTGTCATTGGTTACCTGGTGGGATATTTCCTGCAGTCGGGAAGAGATTTGTCCAGGCAGTCCTGTCTTTTACCTAATCTTCCCCTGAGAATTGTGATGTCTCTGGGTATGGGAATCTGCTTTGGACTTCTTTTGAAGGAGTTGCTTTGCTACTTCCTTATGGTGGAGTACATGAACGAAAATCAGTCGATTCAGTGGGGGATTTGGATAATTTCCAGCTTGGTCTTGAGCGGGATTTTCTTCCGACTTCTTTCTATTAGAAGATACTACAATGTTATGGCCTAAAGGAGGAGAAAAATGAAAAAAACTTTTTTGTATATTATGGGCCTGGGCCTTCTTTTGACAGGCTGTGGCGTGTCAGAGAAGACAGAGAGTGCCATAGAAAACATTCAGCCCTCCTATGTGGAGGACCGTGAAACCATAAAACGGGCTCTGGTTAAGTCAGAGGAGGTTCTGGCGAAGGAATCTATCTATGAGGAAAAAATACAGGCCTATTGTAGGGTCCGACAGAATTTCTCGGACCAGAAGAAAATGACGGTAAAATACACAGAAATTAAGGAAAATACCTTGGTGGAGGGAGAAGTTTACCGGGAGGATTCCCTGGGATTTGCAAGTGAAGAAGACTATAGGAGTTTTCTTCTGGCCCTGGAAAAGGAAGGATTTGCAGGGGTGTCCCAGGTGCTGGAGAATCATAACAGTAAAAAATGCCTGGGCTTGTTATTTACCAACTGGGGAGGTGACACCGACAATCAATATGAGTTAAATGTTGTTCACGAGGAAACCGCCATGGGTGAGAGCTTTGTGGACAAGTATTTACAGACGGATATCAATGGAATCTATATAAAAGAAGAGCAGATTACCGGTGGCTACTATGAAAAGGCCTGTCTGAGAAAGGATGACAGCAAGGAACCCGGGGCCTACAGCTCGGCCTTAGAGGTTGTGAACCAGGGGGACAAAATCGTGGATTTGAGTCTTATGTTCACAACGATGAACATGGACGCTTTGGGTGGCCCAATCCTAAGTCAGAGTGAAATCGATGTCCTTCTTCCTATTTTTACCGACTTCACAGGAGACAAGGAGGCTAGCCAGGCCTTTTTGCAGGGATTAAATTTTACAGAAGATAGCGGAGTCCTGGCGGGACGCCAGTGGAAGTTGAAGAAGGGGTCTGACGAATATGTCACCGAGAAATACTATTGTATAACTTTTTCCTAACTTGACAGAAAGGGCAAAAAAGACTAGAATTAGTAAGAATAACCATATGAATCAAAGACCATGACGGAGACAGTAACTTTATCCCAAGCCTGACAGTGAGCCGGAGACAGTGGAAACCCGGTACCAGTAAGATAAAGCCAAGATCACTCCCGAGTTGCGGTTCTGAACGGAGCAATCTTACTAGGAGTCGACGGAATCCCCCGTTACCAGGATATATGTGATGGCATAGAACAGGTGGTATAATGATAGCACAAGTAGGCTTTCATCCTTGTTTGGATGGAAGCCTTTTTATATGCCAATAAGAAACAATTTTTTTATCGTTTTAAGGAGGTACAGAAAAAATGTACAAGAAAGTATCAACTGGCATGAATTTTGTCGACCGCGAAAAAGAGGTGGAAAAGCTCTGGAAGGATAAGGGTGTTTTCCGCAAGAGTATTGA